>CAZTZA010000001.1:0-53175 GCA_964618015.1 uncultured Spirochaetaceae bacterium
CGGCTGGGATCTTGCCATCATAAGCTGATTTTTCGACATCGTAGATGCGAGGATCACCGCTCGCGGTACCATCGTCTGCAAACCATGCTTTGTCATGCAGGTTGTTGTAAGTAGGACATGGCTGCACGATGTCCAAAAACGATAGTCCAGGGTGCTCAACCGCTCGGACGATCATCGAGACTAAATGGCGCACGTCGTAGGAGTACCCACGTCCGATCCAGGTAAAACCTGAGGCGTAAGCAAGCGCGGGCCCATTGACGCTCTCCTGGATATTGGGCTCGGCTAAGCTCTTGGTTTGTAAGCCCAGTTTCAGGGTCGGAGCACCTTGGCCTTGCGTGAGGCCATAAACCTCGTTATTGAAAAGCAGATAGGTCAGATCAACATTACGCCTGCCGGCGTTGACAAAGTGGCCAGCGCCAATACCTAGCCCGTCCCCGTCACCACCAACAATGATAACGGTTAGCTTTGGATTTGCTAACTTGATGCCAGTGGCAAACGGCAGTGGCCGGCCGTGCAGGGTATGAACGCCATAGCAGTTGACATAATACTGTGTCTTGCCCGAACAGCCGATGCCGCCAACTATCACTGTTTCGTGTGGTTTACGTCCCATTGCTGCGAGTGCTTGCTGAAGGGAACCCAGGATCCCGAAGTCCCCGCAGCCCGGGCACCAATCGTTAGCATAATCTACCCGTAATTGCTTGAGCGCCTGTTTACTATCCAAGGTTGCGGTGGCCATTTTTCTACTCCCAGGGATTCCGAATAACTTTTACAGGCTCTGCTTCGCCTGTGACTATTTGTTCCAGAGGTTTTTCAAGCTCGGCGGCAGTAAGCGGGCGACCGTTATACTTCACAATCTGGTAATTTGTACGTACACCGGTACATTCGGCAAGCAGCCGAGCAAACTGGCCTGAACGGTTGAGTTCAACAGTTACAATAGGCTCACCAGTTCCGTGGGTAGTGAGTAGCTCGAGCAATTCGGGTTCAGGAAAGGGCCAAAGAAGTCGGACTTGAATCAACCGAACGGCCATGTCCTTGTTTGCAGCATTCTCGATCGCCTCAAGCAGAGCCCCTTTTGTTGAGCCCCAGCTCACTATGGTAACTGCTGGGGTTTTTTCAGTACCGTAAACTGTCAGTTTCTCAGAGGTTGGTATTTCAACTTCAGCAAGCTCTAGTTTGCGGTCACGTTTTTCGACTTGTTGTTCCCGTACTACCGGATCCTCAGTGACGCGCCCCTGCTCAGTATGTTCCCCGCCAGTTACCCAGTGCATGCCACCAGGTTGTCCCAGCACCGGGCGTGGCGAGATGCCGTCGTCGGTAACCAAAAAACGGGGAAACGATCCCTCTTCCGGCTTGCGTCCATCCGGTTCGTATCGTCGGCCCCGATCAATCGAAAGTAAGTTGGTGTTGAATCGATCTAAAGTCTGAGTAGTGCTGGCGAGCGACTTGTCAAGCAGATGTATTACTGGTAGTTGATAGTGCTCAGCGTAATTAAATGCTGCAGCGGTGTCAGCAAACGCTTCAGTCAGATCGGCCGACGCTAGTACTATCCGCGGGAACTCCCCATGTCCAGCGTGAAGAGCGCTCAGCAGGTCTCCCTGCTCAGTGCGGGTGGGCAATCCGGTTGATGGACCGCCTCGCTGCCAAAGGGTGACTACGAGGGGAACCTCGTTAATGCCGACCCAGCCCAATCCTTCAACCATTAGCGAAAAACCGGGTCCAGATGTCGCAGTGGAAGCTCGTACGCCTGTCAGCGCCGCACCAGCAGCCATAGTAATAGCTGAGATCTCATCTTCCGTTTGAACCACCACGATTGCTGCTTCCTCGTTGTTGTTCGCGGCTCCGGTTCGAAGCTGCTGATGTTTCTCCAGATAGGTGTTCTCTGCTGTGGCAGGGCTAATCGGGTAATAGGTTTGAAATCCGAGGCCTGCTGCTATCTTACTCATTGCCACTACCTCGCTGCCGTTCACATAGATTTGTTCTTTGCTCGCGGCGCCAGGTTTGAGGGTAAATGCAACTAATTGGTCGGCAAGGTTTTCTTGTGTGTATTCGTAGGCAAGATCGATGGCGAGGGAATTGAGTTCAATGATAGGCTTTCTTCCGCTAAATATTATATTTAGCGCGCTTATTAGATAGGCACGGTCTATTCCCAATGCTGAGCAGCAGACTGCTACCGAAATCGTGTTCATGGTACGGTCCGCACGAGCTTGTGGGACACCCATTTCCGTAGCTAGAGAGCCAGTGATTACACCGAAATCCACAGGGAGAATTCGTACTCCACGCTCGACAGCTAGGGTCAAGAGGCCGTCAGTTCCATGCTGGAGACTACGCTTTTCTAGTAACGCGCTCAGATCGTTGATTACCCGCTCGTCTAGCATGCTCATCCGTGCGAGCGGAACATCTGCGTCACGGTTGGAGTGCACCAGCAGACCACCTTCCTTCACAGCCATTACGTGGCGGGCAAGCGTCTCTGCGTCGAAAGATGCCATGAAGTCAACTTTGCTGCGGTGACAAGTGAGCGGTCGATCAGAAACCCGCACATCGTAGTACGAGTGTCTGCCCATGATATTGGAGTAATATTCGCGGTGACCGAACACCTGCAGACCGGCGGCTGCACATGATCGAGCAAAGAAGCGAGCTGCCGTATCAACGCCGCTACCTTGCGGACCGCCAATTCGCCACGCTATATCTGTCATCCGTCCATGTCCGTTTGGGCTGTTCCTCCGTTTTTGGGTATGAGACGCATGCGTAACCGACAGCCTATAGGACTTCGCATTACTATCAGTGGCGGCGCCACTTTATTGATAGAGAGGACACGCTGTCAAACGGACGATCCCATATAGTAGTAAATAGTAATTTAATGAAAATTGCAGTTCTCGCAGACATCCACGGTAATTTACGGGCACTGCATGCAGTGTGCTACCACATCGATCGTTGGGCGCCTGATAAAGTGCTAGTAGCAGGCGATATCGTCAATCGCGGACCACGGTCGCCAGCGTGCTACGATGTAATCGAAGAGCGTTGTGCACGTGATGGTTGGTTGGTCGTTCGCGGTAATCACGAGGAATACGTCATAGAACGTGCGACAGCTGAAGCCCCTATGCTACCCCAGGATAATGATGTGTTTGGCGCAGTAGACTGGACTCGGCGTTCATTAGGAACGCGCGTCGCAAAACTTCCCCACCTACCGACTGAACTTCGACTTGTAACTTCGGCGGGGGAGATATTTCTTACTCACGGGTCGCTACTCGGCTCTCGGGACGGCATCTACCCACATAGCACGGATGAAGAGCTACGCAAAAAGGTCAAGCTTGAGAGCTTAGTGTTTGCTGTTGGCCATACACACCGACCATTTAACAGACGATTCAATGGATGCATGGTAGTAAACGCAGGTTCCGTCGGGATGCCGTTTGATGGCGATCCACGACCAGCCTATGCACGGATAGAGATCGTTAAGGATCAGGTTTACGCAAAAATTGTTCGGATTTCCTACGATCAGGCTGCTGCCGAAAAAGATTTCGCTTTAAGTGGTTTCATGGACGGCAGTGGGCCGATAGGCAGGATCGTACTCGACGAATTTCGAGTCTCGCTACCTCGACTTGCGGCTTGGACGAGGAAGTACCATGAGGCGGTCCTGACCGGTAAACTGACCGTGTCGCAGTCAGTGGATTCGTTTCTCTCGGAGCTGGCAACGTAAGTGACAACTACGTCTGTTCGGAGGCTAACAATTCGGCTAAATCTTTACGGATTTCCTCGTCGGACAAACCAGCCTTACGGTCAAAGGCAATAGTTCGAGCAATCAGCAAGTCAAGCTTTGGATCCTCTATGTATCCATTAGGAAGGAGCCCGCTAGAACGGGCGTTGTCGATCGCCTGCTTTAATTTCGTAGGTGAAAGGGTTAGCAAACGCCGGAGCAATACTGGAATTTGTACGATTAACAACCACAGAGTGTAGGCAACCGCTCCAGCAATCGGTGCAGCTGCGGCATTAGCCCAGCGTTCGAATGAGGAGGTCATTGCTTGCCAGCCAACTACTGAGCTGATTATCTGCGTAGCGGCTACGCCTATGCCGATGGTAACCGCGATTATACGGTCGATCGGTCGGAGTCTTCCTGGCATCGTACAGTTGCAAGGGGAGCATACCTTTCGACTAAAATCACCTGTAGGGGCTACACATTTTTGATTCAGGCGGATAGTTGTTGTTAAGATCGACCCTACTAGTGGGCTCTGCATGATGGTTCCGCGTGTTGCTTTGGTCGGCATAGGTGGCTACGGCGAGACCCTGCTCGGCATCCTCAGGGCCGCAGTCGCAGAGGGACTCTGTCGTCTAGTCGCTGCTGTGGTGCGCACACCGGGAAAATATCCCGAGTCAGAAACGGTCCTTGGGGATTTGGGTGTTCGGCGCTATTTAACTATCGATGAGTTGCTGTCCAGCGAGGATAGAAAGCTGGAGCTCGTAGTAATAGCAGCTGGAGTTTCGTGTCATGCGTACGCCGCAGTAATGTCCCTAAATGCTGGATTTCACGTTCTTTGTGAGAAGCCTGTAGCCGGATCTCTGGCCGATGCTAGGAAGATGCAAGCAGCAGCTGCGAAAGCTGGCCGGATGCTTGCAATTGGCTATCAGGGAATTTTCAGCCCAACAATTGACCGACTGAAAAAGTTGAAGATCAACGGTGAATTGGGTGTACTACAAAATGCAAAGGCCCGGATCGGACTGCCCCGCGGAGCTCGCTATTATCAGCGTCGTGACTGGGGAGGGCAGCAGAAAACCTCTGGGGTGATGGTTTTGGATTCACCGATTCAGAACGCTACAGCTCATCATTTGCAGAACATGCTGTACTTAGCAGGGGAAAAAGTGGACAAATCGGCAACCCCGATTACGGTGATAGCAGAGAATTACCGCGCGGCACGCGGAGCGTGGGCAGATACACAATATATACAAGTTGAAACAGCTGAAAGCGTGCGGATCTCGATGCTTTCCACGCACGCCTGCCTGCAGTCGTTAAATGTACGAGTAGAATATCAATTCGATCGCGCCACCGTAATTGGTTTATCCGATCGTACCATCATCGAAACCAGCGGCGGGGTAACAGAGGAAATTTTGGAACCCCGGGAGGTAGCCTCGTTTCCATTTCGAGCGGTGATAAAGGCTATGCAGACTGGGGATTATCCGGCTTGTTCAATCGACAATGCGTTGCAACACACGGCCTGTATTGAGGGATCTTTTGCTGCTGCTCCACCGAAGACGGTGCCTGCGGAGCACGTGATTTTAGCGACACCTTCTTCATCAATATCAAGTAATGCGAGCGGACCGGTGACCGCAATTCGAGGAATTACAGCGCTCATCCAAAAGGCTTACAAAACTGCAACTGGCTATGCTGGTGCTGGCGCAAAGTGGGCCGTCAGTCCCAGCAAGGTCTCACTAAGCGATGATTTGGCGGTCGTTTACAATGGTCAATAGTCCGCCCGAGATAACCTTACCACTTCCAAGATAGTGAATCGCAAATATCACCGGACCTGTCCGTTAATTTAAGGGCGTTCAATGGGCTAATAGGTTTAAACCTTTGATTGTCGTCTTAGTGCGTCACTGGTGAAGAATATTGTCATTAGCGTCCAGAACACTACCGTGAATCGATTGGCAGTAAGGACTGGTGCTCCTACTCCTGCGAGAATCACGAACAAGCTGACTATAATATAAAATCTAGCCTGTGGCGCACCAGATTCTCGAACACCAGCCCACCCAAGGACAGCTAAAATCACCACATAAAGAGCGACAGCAAAGACCCCTCCTTGGGCCCAGTATTCAAGATAGGCGTTGTCGTACGTGGTGAATGCACCAAAACCCAGGCCCAATAGCGGACTGGACTCCATTACTTCTTTAGCTACAACTAGGACAACGCTGTCAGCGCGGAGAAACCGAGTACTGATGAGCGTTGGGATCAAGCCGGTGCTTGTCCACAGTTCACTAAAACGATTGAAGAACCATGCAAAAGCGGAACCGCCGACTATTACGCTTACGATGATTATGGCAGCTAACAATTTGTTGCGGAATAGTTTTCCTAGCCATTTTTCCCATAATAGGTAGAATATTAAAAATGGTATTCCTCCAAATATGATTACCTTAGAGAATGATAAGAGGCCACCTACTGCCACAACCAGAAGGCGAAGATAGTCACTAGTTATAGGGGTTCGCTCTTCGAGTCTTATCATGAATATGATTAGCAATAGGCCAAAAGAGTGGTGCAAACCAGCTTCGTATGGCTGGTCAAAAATTCCAGAAAACCGGAACGCCCCTAGTGACTTTTCCGCGGTACTTAGTTGGTCTATGCCCGCTGTCCCCCAAAAGGGCCCCAACAATATCGATACGAGTTCCTCTCGTCCGATCAGGGTCAGACTAAGGGATCCAGCGGCTATAACGGCATTTATCATGAGTAGCGCTGTATAGAGTTTTATTAATCGGATAGATAGGCGCCGGAGATCGGCATCGTTAAGGCCGGCAATTAGAGTGCCAACGATTATTATTACCGCAATTGGCTGAAGATAATTTTCGACAGCTCCAAGCAACTGGCGGAAATTTTGATAAGTGCGAAATAGCAAGGTTACGCCTCCAACCAAAAGAAAAACCAATATCAATAATAGTTTTATGTCTCCCGCTGGCCGGAGTCTTAAGACGGATGGTGTACCAACCGCAATTGACGCTAGAGTAAAAAGAAAAAGAGGATAAATAAATAGATGATCGGTTCGTAGAGAACCGGCGATCAGATAAGGACCAAATGCGGCAAGGAAGAGTACAATTAGAAGCGGTTCCGAGCGGTGAGATGGATTCTTCATCGTTCGAGTAAAGGCTGCGCCTATAATCTCCAATAGGCGATACCCGCTGCCTCAACCTCAGCGGGATCGTAGAGTGATTTTACATCTATAAGGAAGCCGCGAGCCGGTATAGTTAGGGCTCTCAAAGTTTTGACAGGAAATAGCGTCTCGAAGGAGCGGTGTTTAACTGCGGCGATAATAGCATTATACGGTGCATCTTGCTCGACGTTTTCAATAAGCTCGAATCCGTAAGTAGATCGAACGTCTTCTGCGTCAGCTTCGGAATCGAATAGAGCGCAGTGGAGGCCTCGTTCTATTAGCACGTTGACGATATCAGCGACCCTCGTATTACGTGTATCGGGGACGTCTTCCTTAAACGTGAATCCTAGGATTAGCACTCTAGCTTGATCAAGCGATACGTTTTGGGACTCAATCATCTTTGCCGTTTGCTCAGCAACATAGCGACTGATGGAGTTGTTCACTTGTCTTCCAGCAAGCACCAAACTGGGTGTGTGACCATTTTCTTGTGCTACATGGATCAAGTAATAGGGATCTGTGGCGATACAGTGGCCGCCGACCAGGCCAGGATAAAACCGCGCGAAGTTCCATTTGGTACCAGCGGTACGGAGCACTTCTTGAGTGTCTACGCCAAGCTGATGGAAGATCATAGCTGCTTCGTTAACGAGGGCTATATTCACGTCACGTTGGGTGTTTTCTAATAGTTTTGCGGCTTCAGCCGTCTTGATGTTAGCTGATCGGTGGACATCGTGTACGATTGCTCCATAGACCTTTTCCATCAAGTCAGTTGCTGCTTCGTTTTGTCCCGCGATCACCTTGGGGATAGTCTCTAGTGAATGGTCTTGATCGCCTGGATTAACACGCTCTGGGGAGTAGCCCAAAAAAAAGTCTATCCCGCATCTCATCCCACTCTCATGAGCAAGGATCGGGCCGAGGACATCTTCTGTCACACCGGGGAAAACTGTGGATTCAATTACGACTACGGCACCTCGCATAAGGTAGCGACCAACTGTTTGGGCCGCAGACTGGAGCGGTCTCAAGTCGGGCTTGCAAGACTCCGTAACCGGCGTTGGAACCGCAATAATTACGAACGGGCAGTTCTTGAGCAAACTAGCGTCTGACGTAAAACTTTCACGTGCAGCACGGAGATCTTCTTTATTCGCCGAACGGGTGTGATCAGTTCCGTTGTGCAACTCGTCTATCCTACGCTTATCGCGGTCATATGCGCATAGCGAAAAACGGTGCTGCAACGCCATTGCAAGTGGCAGGCCGACATAGCCGAGTCCAACAACACCTATCGAAGTCGTATTGAGCTCTATGGATCTCACCATACTCATGTTCTATCTCCTCTCTTGAAGCACAGCGCTACCCTGAAAGTCGGGCAACCTATGCCCGACGGAGCTCCTGCGCAAGAATCTCTACTATTCTTTTGGCACTCATGCCATCCCAGAGATCAGGGATCTTGTTTAGGGGCGGGCTCCCCATCGCATGTCGAAATCCCGATACGATTTCTTCAGTACTGATTCCAACCAAACGGTTGGTTCCCGTGGTGATTGTCACTGGTCGTTCAGTGCTATCGCGAAGTGTAAGACACGGTATTCCAAGGACGGTAGTCTCTTCCTGCACTCCACCCGAGTCGGTAAACGCGATACAAGAATTATTCAAGAGTTTGAGGAAATCAAGATAACCCAAAGGGTCAGTAATCATAAGACGGTCCATTGCCTTCACCTTCTCTTGAAGCCCATGTTGATTGAGCATTTCAGTCAGTCGAGGGTGCATCGGCAGGACGATTGGAAGCTCTCTCTGAATCTGATCAAGCGCGTCCATAATACCTGAAAGAACTTTCTCGTTATCTACATTTGAAGGCCGATGAAGTGTAGCCACAGCGTAATCCATGGGTTGAAGCTCTAGTCGGTCCAGGATTTTAGAATCTTCAGCCCGCTTGCGATTTGCAAGCAAGGTATCGGCCATTACGTTTCCAACTAGAAACACCTGCTCTTTTGGGATGCCTTCTCGGGCGAGGTTTTCGACGGCTTCCTGCTCAGTACAGAAAAGTATATCGCTGATAGCGTCCGTGACGATACGATTGATTTCCTCTGGCATGGTACGGTCGCCGCTGCGCAATCCCGCTTCGACGTGGATGAGGGGGACACCCAGTTTTACGGCCACTAGGCCGCAGGCGATTGTACTGTTGACGTCACCGACTACCAGCACCGCGTCAGGCTGATGTTCCAACAACACCGGTTCAAATAATTTCATTATGGCTGCGGTTTGTGCCGCATGACTCCCGGAGCCTACGCCGAGATTGAAATGGGGGTGAGGGATAGACAAGTCACGGAAAAAAAGATCGCTTAACGCCTCGTCATAGTGCTGTCCAGTGTGGACCAATAGCGGATCGAATAATTCCGTCTGGTCGTAGGCAGCCATCAAGGGAGCAATCTTGACAAAATTAGGGCGGGCCCCTACTACGTTAGCGATTCGAATTCGGCGACGAAGCGTCGTATTTTGACGGGTTGGATTATCTTCAGCGCCAATGTCTCTGCCTACCATGAGCGATAGCTAGAACCCATATTGCTCAACATATTTTGAATCACTATACGAGTCGAGACGAGCGCGGTTCAAACGTCTTTCACTCACCTCGATAACATCGCTGACATATGCAAACGGGGGGCGGTTCATTTAGGCAGATAAAATGGAGAACTATTGATGACTGTGACCAACCGAACATGTTCAGCGTCAATGCGCGGTACAGTTTGCCGCCCCAAGGTTAGCAGCTATAATACGCGGAGATGGCGGGTAGCACGGTCTCAAGCATGGATCAGGGCTACCGAGAAAACTATCGGAATGCCGTGGTGCTGGTGACTGGTGGTGCTGGAGCGATTGGCACGAATTTATGCGTAGAACTCGCTGACTGCGGCGCGGAGACCGTTATCGTCCTGGACGATCTGTCGGCCGGTTATCGCTGGAACGTGCCTGATAGACCGAACGTGCTATTCGTCCCGGGGAGCGTGACAGATGATATCGTCCTCAGGCGTGTTTTCGCGGAATCACCTACTCACGTATTTCATCTTGCGGCTTTTTTCGCGAATCAGAACTCTGTTGACTATCCACAAAGGGATCTCCATGTAAATGGTCTCGGCACCCTCAAGGTCCTAGAATATGCGAAACTTTGCGGCGTACAGAGACTGGTATATGCATCTTCCGGCAGTTCCGTATATGGCAGTAAAGCTCCTCTTCCACTTACCGAAGACTTTATGTCGATGCATTTAAGCACACCCTATCAGATCACTAAAATGATGGGGGAAATGTACTGTAACTTGTTCCATGACCACTACAATCTTCCTGTTGTAAAGGCACGATTTTTTAACTCGTATGGCCCAGGAGAGGTGCCAGGGCAGTACCGAAATGTGATTCCTAATTTCATCTATTGGGCGCTCAAAGGCGAACCGTTGACGATTACTGGGACTGGAGATGAAACACGCGATTTTACCTATATAGATGATCTGATTGACGGTCTGCTTCGAGCTGGACAGTTCGAGGAAGCTATTGGCGCCGAGTTTAATTTGGCCGGAGGCCGTGAAACAAAAATCTCTGATCTTGCGTCAATGATCAATTCGGAGACAGGCAATACTGCCGGGATAAAATTCACTAAACGTCGTAAATGGGACACAGGAAGTCGGCGCTTAGCATCCATTGAGCGTGCAAAGACTCTGATCGGATATCAACCATGCAAAGACTTTAGAGAGGGTTTAGCGGAAACTGCCCGATGGTTCCGTGACAAATGGGAAGACATCCAATTGTCGGCATCATTCGCACCGGGTATGTCGTCGGCAGTCCGGAATCGCTAAGCCCCGGAGTTTTTCGTGCGGTTCATTCATATCGGCAGTCGATGAAGCAACTTCTGCAAAATAACCGATCTGGGGATATCGGGGTTTCTGATGTTCCGGCGCCAATATGTAGCGAAGACCGGATATTAGTGTGTAATCAAGCTTCTCTTGTAAGCCTTGGCACGGAACGTTCTCTGGTGTTGTTGGGCAGGAAGAGTCTTGTAGGTAAGGCGCGTCAGCGCCCTGATTTGGTGCGTCGTTTTGCGGAAAAAGCGCGCCAGGAAGGAGTTGCTAAAACGATTCAAGAAGCAAGAGCTCGGCTGGATACACTGCGACCGTTGGGCTATAGCAGCTCGGGAGTGGTAATCCAGACGGGATCTGCGATTACGGGCGTTAGGCCGGGCGATCGAGTGGCGTGTATCGGTGAAGGGTGGGCGACCCATTCAGAATCGGTGCTCATGCCCGGTACTCTTTGCAGTCGAATTCCTGAGGGTGTGTCGTGTGAGGAAGGAAGCTTTGGGATGCTTGGCGTTATCGCCCTGCACGGAGTTCGGAAGGCCCATGTAACGCTCGGGGAAACCGTCGTCGTAGTCGGCCTAGGTCTAATCGGATTGCTGACAGTACAGATTCTTCAAGCGTACGGATTTCGCGTGTTCGGCTATGACCTCGACCAGCGAAAATGCAAGATTGCCGCTGAGCTTGGCGTGTCCGCGGAAAGTGGTGATTGGGAAGCGTTCGCTGCACAGGTGGAGCAAAATACATCAGGGCACGGTGCCGACGCGGTAATCCTGACGGTATCTTCGAGTGATGCCAAACCAGTGAACCGTGGGATTCGTCTGCTACGGCAGGGCGGACGCGTGGTTCTAGTAGGAGTTGCTGATGTTCATCCTAACCGTCAGGAATTGTGGGAACGTGAGGCGGAGATTGTAGTCTCGAAGGCAGGAGGACCGGGCAGTTTCGATCCACACTACGAGCATCAAGGGATCGATTACCCATACGCTCCGGTTCGGTGGACACAGCAACGGAATCTCGACGAATTTCTTAGACTGATTGAGTCTGGAAGGTTGGAAATAGGACCTATGATCACGCACCGTTGCCGAATCGATGAAGCAGCATCGGTGTATGAAGGTCTAGTTGACGGTCAAGATGAACTGACGATTGGCGCTGATATTACATACGGCTCCGTAGTCGCACCACAGAAGGCAACCTCGGTAATACAAGGTTCTGACAACGCGACGGTGACTGAGACTCGAATTGACCGACCTGTAGTAGCGGTGTGCGGGGCAGGCACCTTTGGTCGCGCTCTCCTGCTGCCTGCGTTGCAGCGAGTGCCCGGGCTACGGCTCAAGACGCTAGTGACGGAACGGGGAGGTGCCGCCTCCCACGTGGCAAAAAAATACCAATTCGAAAACCATTCGACAGATTTCGCTACCGTGCTCGTAGACCCCGAGATTGATGCGATAATCGTTGCGACACCACATCGTCTTCACGCGCAGATGGTCGCCAACGCCTTAGATGCCGGCAAGCATGTATTTGTAGAGAAGCCTTTGTGTGTAGACGAACAGCAACTCAAGATGGTGCAAGAGGCTTTTTACCGAGTGCCTTCTGCCCAGTCGCTCAATCTTACGGTTGGCTATAATCGGCGACACTCGCGTCATGCTCTGTGGGCTCGAGAGGCTTTTGCGGGTCGCAGCACACCGATGGTGGGCCATTACCGAATTTCTCCTGGTTTTCTGCCACCCGATCATTGGGTTAACGATCCCGCTGAGGGTGGGGGTCGCGTCATCGGTGAAGCATGCCATTTCGTGGACTTACTTCTTTTCTTGACTGGGAGTGAGCCAACACGAGTGTATGCTGAACGAATTGACGCCAGTGGTACGGCGGCCGTGTCCAACGATAATTTTGTGGCGACCATTACCTTTGCTGACGGATCAGTCGGTGCCATCACTTATGCAGCAGTGGGTGATCGAGGTCACTCACGAGAGTATTTTGAGATATTTGCAGACGGCAAAAGCTTGACCGTACGCGACTTCCGGCGTTCTGCGCTCCACGGCTCAGGTCGTCGTCGCCGATTCGTCACACGCGGACAGGATATGGGATACGAGGCGGAACTACGCAAGTTCTTTGATATTGTTCGATGTCCTGAACACCTGAGAATTCACAGGAACGCTGAGGATCAGTTCCTGTCTACTTTGGCTACTTTGCGTCTAGCAGATGCCTTGCGTACCGGCAAGCCTACGGACCTGATTTCGTGACCGTCCTGCTGATTACAGATTCCTTTCCACCTGAGGTTCGTTCGGCTGCCGAACTGATGCGTGAGCTTGCCAGGGAATTAGTAGTTCGTGGCCATCGGGTGGTCGTTGTCACCTCATGGCCTCGTCATAATTCAGACAGTACGACCGGATTTGACGGGCTGAAGTCAGTGATGGACGAGGATGGCGTACGTGTGATCCGTGCCCGCAGTCCAGCCCACCATAACGTCGGACGTGTGCGCCGCGGTCTGGCCGAGCTAGCGCTTAGGCGAGTGTTGTGGCGCGCGATACGAGAGCATGTGTCTCCTCCGATTGACTCGGTATTAGTCTACAGTCCGCCGCTACCGTTGGCGCTGATTGGTGCTCGCGTTTCCCGCACGTACTCAGCGCAGTTCGTGCTGAACGTGCAAGATTTATTTCCTCAGAACGCCATTGATCTCGGGATATTGCGCTCGCGTCTGCTTATCCGTTTTTTTTCTGCGATGGAAAGACGTGCTTATCGTTCAGCTCAAGCGATTGTTGTGCATTCACCTGGCAACCGGGACGTGCTAGAAAGAAACAAATATTTACCAAGAGAAAAAGTACATGTTATTTCCAATTGGATAGACGTCGAGCGGTTTCTATCCTGTCGCGGCACATATCGAACACTGTTCGGTTTAAACAACAGATTTGTAGTGCTTTTTGCGGGCGTCATCGGACCATCTCAGGGATTACATTTAGTAATCGAAGCTGCAAATCTTTTACGGCATAAACCAAAACTACTGTTTCTCCTTGTAGGTGACGGAACCGAACGACACAAGTTGCAGGCAGAGGTAGAGAGCCGAGGTCTAAAAAATGTAATGTTTCGGCCATTCATTTCTGCGGACCAGTATCCTGAGTTAGTGTCCTCAGCAGACGCCGGCCTGGTATGTCTAAGTGCCGACAATCAAACTCCTGTAGTGCCAGCGAAGATCCTTGGCTACATGGCTGGGGGTCTGCCAGTGATAGCGGCTGTACAGGCCAACAGCGATGCCCATCTATTGATCAAACAAAGCGGTTGTGGGTTGTCAGTAGTGTCCGACAAACCAGCCAACCTAGTTAGAGTGGTAGAAGAGGTTATGGCGGATTCTAACCGCGCGGAGATGGGTGGTAACGGTCAACGTTACGCGCAGGAGCATTTATCGACGAGGGTATGTGTCGATCGATTAGAATCACTCCTCGGTGAAACCACTAATTGTTGACGGCGCTTCTATGCGGAATCTCCTTAGGAAAATGTCAGTTGTCTTGATAGGGCTACCTCTTAGAAATTATTGATCACATAAATAGTCCGGTAGGGTTTTGCTCAAAGTTGCTGACCCCTATCTATTCAATCCACAATACGGGCGTGGCGGCACACGAGCACTAAATTAGATATATAAATAAGCTGTTTGGGTTGTTTTTTAGATGCGAATTGCATCGGAGAGCACGTGGACTGTTTCGGAGGCTGTCTTATCCCAGTCGAAAGACGCAGCGCGGTGACGTGCTGAGGATGAAAATTTTGAGATTGTAGGGTTGCTCGCCTCGCGTAAACGTACGGTCGCATCAGCCAGGGCGGAAAAGTCACCGGGGGAGTAATACAGTGCATGTTCCGCCAGAATTTCGGGTAGACATGACGAGTTGGTAGCTACAATCTTGCAACCGGTACTAAGTGCCTCAATTGCGATGTTGCAAAATGTTTCCATTCTTGTGGTTAGCAAGAATGAGGAGCAATTCCGGAAGCACCAATAAAGCTCTCGTCGAGGCAGATTTCCGGTCCAGACCACCTGGTCAGAAATATCAAGCTGGCGACAAAGATTCTTTAACTTTAATGCGTATCGATCCATACGCGGGATTACGTGGCCGGCGATGACTAAAGTATCGATGACATTATGGTGATCACGTAGTGCTGCTATGGCGAGTAAAGCGTCCTCCAACCCGCGTCCCGGTCGAATAGCACCAGCTGTCAGCAAGAATTCGGGCCGGGGTCCAAGCTTCTTAATGGCCACAGGTGGTTGTTCATGCTCGTCTCCGGCGCCTGAGTCATCGCTTCCATAGTGCACCACAGCAATCTTCTTTGCTGCAACTTTTTCATGCTCAATGAGAAAATTTTGGACGAATGTCGTGGGAACTATGATCTTTTTCGTAACTGAGAACATGTGACGAGCATCGAAGCGTCGAGCGATAGTTTTTGCATTTTCGACAACCGAATACTGACGAATATTTTCGATAAAGGGATCCAAGTTTCGGAAAAGATTTACTACGGGAGCAGCTCGATAGAGCAATGTTCGTTCCGTCGGGACAAATATGACGTCAGGGGAAAATCGGGCAATTTCCGCTATAACAGTAGCAGGCGATCGTAACAGGGGAGATGGCGTATATTCAAAGAAATTTAACGTGTTTTCAAAGGAAAGCCAGGATGAGGCGTGCCAGGATCGTGGAGTAATGCATTGCAAGGCGTGGACAGAAGAATCGTTAGTGATGCGGGGTACCATTGCTTGCAGGTACTTGCGGTAGCCTCCGCTGATACCGCCGGCCGTCTTGTTGAAGAGCGTAATTCTCATAAGGATTTCTCTGGGCGACGGATTTCGGAGCGCTCGTATGGACAAATGAGCACCTTTGGCTTTGCAGTAGGCGGTCTGGATATCGTCCATTGTCTATCGAGCGGCATTGCAACTGGTATATCCGCCTGCATCATTAGCGATCATAGCCTCAAGGATATGGGCGGGGAAATGGAATAGTGCTTTTGTCTATTCCCTTGAAGTTTCTTGGCTCAGGAACCGTTTAATAGGCGCTCATGCATTTGTCTAGGGGAATTGTTCTGATTTCATGGTTGACGAAGTCATCAGCCTATATCACGATTTCGTTGGCTGCCGCCGCAGTAGAACCGATCACTTCGTGCCTACGAAAATCCGCTAGCTTTGTGCTCAATTAGTGAGGAAATAGCAGGTGATTGGTATTTTTGAGGCATTAATATGTCTGCGATTAGCTATGGACTGCTGATCTAGGAGGGACGCAATTCGATGAGGGTACCGCTATTAGATCTGAAGTCGCAGTACGCGGGGATCAAGGGGAAGGTTGACGCTGCTGTGGCCGAGGTGTTCGCGTCTCAGCGGTTTGTGCTTGGCCAACAAGTTGAAGCGTGCGAAGCGGCTATCGCTGAATATGCCGGATGCACTTATGCTGTAGGTGTCGGATCAGGGACGGACGCAATACTCGCGGCATTAATGGCCGAAGGGATCGGCCGTGGTGACGAGGTGATTACTACTCCGTACACTTTTTTTTCGACTGCGGGGTGTATTGCACGGCTTGGTGCAAAGCCCGTTTTCGTCGACATCAATCCCCTTACTTACAATATAGAACCAAGACATTTGGAGTCTCGGATTACGAATGCCACTCGAGCGATAGTCCCGGTGCACTTGTATGGGCAAATGGCTCCAATGGGCGCAATCATGGATGTTGCGAGGAAGTATCAGCTCAGCGTTATCGAGGATGCGGCTCAAGCTATCGGTGCTGATGATGAAGGCAACCGAGCTGGCACGGTGGGTGACTATGGCTGCTTTTCATTTTACCCGTCCAAGAATCTAAGCGGTGCTGGTGATGGTGGTATGGTAATAACAGATGATCCGGAGCGCGCGGCGTTGTTGAGAAGGATCCGAAATCATGGAGCCGAGCCCAAATATCACCACACTTGTATTGGCGGCAACTTTCGGCTAGACGAACTACAAGCCGCAGTTGTTCGCACGAAACTGCCGTATCTTGATGAGTGGATAACACAACGGCAGGCTAATGCCGAGCGATATAACAATCTGCTGCGGGACGCCGGGGTTACCGAAAACGATGGTGTTAGGGTGCCGCGGATTGTGACGAATAGGCACGTGTTCAATCAGTATGTCATCCGACTGCAAGACCGTGATGATGCCCGCCGGTATCTTCTAGAACAGGGGATAGGCTGTGAGGTGTACTACCCGTCACCATTACACCTGCAACCTTGCTTCGCTTATCTGGAGTATGAAGAAGGTGACTATCCAGAAAGCGAAGCGGCAGCACGGAATACCTTAGCCCTACCAATCTATCCAGAACTCACCGATATACAGGCGAGACAGGTGGTGCAAACGATAAGAAATTTCGTTCTTGGGTGAGTTTAGATGAATGAAATATAGGGAACATCATATGGAAACATTTCTTATTACTAACCAGAGATTTACGGTATGAACGCGAAGTACCATTCTCATCCGACTGCTATCATCGACCTCCCGTGCTCGATCGGATCAGATACGAAGTCTGGCATTTTTGTCACGTAAAAGTTCAGTCTTCACAGGTGTCGAGCTGGAAGATGACGTTTTTTGTGGTCCAGCGGCATCATCTATACGAGCGGACATTGGTCCGTCGGGGAGCTACGACAGGTGCAAACGCTTCTGTCGTCTGTGGCATAACGATTGGCCGCTACGCATTTATCGGGGCTGGTGCTGTGGTTGTTAGGGACGTGCCTGACTACGCTTTAATGATAGACGTGCCGGCTAAGCGGTGCGGGTGGATGAGCCGTCATGGTCAGCGGTTGATCCCATCAGACACTGGCGTCATGAGTTGCGCCGAAAGCGGTTGGCGTTATCGTGAAGTGACTTCCGATCAATTATCTTGTTTAGAATAGAAGGGAGCCACCTCGCTGATAGGCTCTATAGATTAGTTGCGTGGTCGCTCATCAGAGGTTATTAGTTTACGCGGCCTATGGTGGCGCCGCACCGGCTATAAGATCGAGATCATGAGATAATTGCTTTGCTCGTCGCGGGTAACTGCATTCTTCTACAAAGGATTCACATCCTTTGAATGGAACGTATCCGAGTTCTTGGTATTGGCTAAACCATTTTCGAAGGGCATTTTTTACATCCATTAGCTCTGGACAATACAAACCGAATCGGCCTTGGCTTAGCATGTCTTCTCGCAGGTCTCCTCGATGGCCACCGGTTGCGAGTATTGGTCTCCTTGCACCGATATAGTCGAATGTTTTCTGCATGATAATTCCTCCTCTTGCCCTTTTGTCTTCCCAGTTGAACAAGAGTAGTAGCTGAGATTCCCTTTGTCGTTCCGCAACCGCTGATCGTGAAATCATTCCGTACTGATCCACAATATGACCTATACCTAATGACTCAGCTTCCCAATCAATGCTGATTTCCAATGGCCCATAGAATCGTAGGCGAACCAATTCTTCAGGAATCGCCCCCTCGGATATTAGGTCACTCAGTGCGCAAAGTACCAAAGAGGGATTCTGCTTCCCAGCATAAATACGTCCGGTATAGGTTATCGTAAATTTATCTATTACTCGGGTCCTCAGTTCTTGATACCACCGTGGGTCAAATCCATTACGAAGCTCTGCTACTGGTGTTCCCCGGTGGAGGCGGGTCAGGTCTTCAACGAACGTAGGAGTTACTGTAAGCATCGTTGTCGCGCCCTTAAGCGTCGCAATTTCTAGGCGTCGTTCAATTAGCCGGCGAATTCTTGAAAACCGGTAAACATGATTTTGTGTCCAGAGGTCGCGAAAATCCGCCATCCATGGTAATCCAGTCCTTTCTTGTAGTATCGATGCGACTAAATGACTCGTAACTGGAGAAGAACTACTAAGAAGGGCATCAAAGCGCTCTTTCTCAATTAATTTCTGGCAGGCAGTGACTGCTGGAATGACCCAATGCTTGTCGCTATCTGGGAACCAATAGATCTGGTCCACAATCAATTCGTATATACGACGAATACGATGGTACACCGACCGTCCTATTTTCCATATAGGGGATCGTAATTCACGCTTGTTCGATAGCGAGGCAGCGATGTTGTGTAAAAGGTCGCGTTTTCTCTTGTAACAAGTGGTCTCTACGATGGAAGTACCCGAAAGCCTGTGCTTGCTCAGTTGGATGGATTCTTTCTGGTCAAGTGGCGGTGTCACAATAGTGGCATCCCAACCAAAATCTCGGAGGTAATCAGAAATTCCAGGAAACCGTGGAGATGATTGAATTAGGTCAGTGATGATTAAAACGCGCTTCACAGATCTTTTACTATTTTGATGCGGGCAGCGACTATACTACCGAATAAACTATAGATCAACCACGCTATCTTTGACGGACAACAGCATATTTTATATGAATATTTGTCGAAATTTCTATTTACTAATTAGCTACATAAAAAATTATTGACAACTATAATGACATTAAAGGCGGTAGATATTAAGTACATCCGTGTGGTAACTGTGGACGAATTGCATCCAATCTTACATCGTCTAATAAAGAAGCGTATTGGCGGGCCAGTTCTGGATATCTAAAAAGATTAATCTCACTATCTATCCCGCGATACACAACGTTTCTAGTCTTTTCGTATTCTTGATAGAATGCCGTAATACTTGTCTTTGTGTCGGCTATAGAAGAGCAATAGCTGCCAGATTTTGTTTTTTTAAGCAAGGTATTAACGACATCATTGCCTGTTCCTCCTACGGCGATAATTGGTCGTTTGGCTCCGAGATATTCAAAAACTTTTCCGGAATAACATCCATTACCCCGTGGGTTCCCCCAGTTCAATAGGAGTAACAGATGAGATTCCATTTGGCGGGGTGCAATGGACTCGAATGGCAGCACTCCGGGTAGTTCTATGATGGAGCGAAGATTGGGAAGATTTGCGTAATGCTGGAGAGGTGGGCTCTTGGGACCAAAGAATCTTATGACGAACCGGCTAGGATCAATAACGCTTTCGGCTAGCAGTTGTGCCACAGCGTCAAATAATATACTGGGATGCTGCGCAGGATAGATTTGACCTGTGTAGGTGATAGTGAAACGGTCAACCAATTTGGGTGGTGATTGGTAGGCTATGGGATCAAACCCGTTTGTTATCGAATATCCCGGTGTGAGACGATGTAAAGTGTGAAGCTGAGTAACCCATGGATCGGATATGGTCACGTGGGCTGCAGCTTTCGATAAAGTTCGTTTTTCGAGCTTACGTTCAACCCAGCGTCGTAGAAGGGAATGGGAGTAGTTATGATTTTGGGTCCAAAGGTCACGTAGATCGGCAATCCATGGAATTGAAAAGTCGACAGATATTTGACTTGCGGCAATATGTGCGGAAACAGGAGAAGAGCTAGAAATTATCGCGTCGAAGGACTCTTTTGTGAGCAGATCTCCCACAGAATCAAGGACGGATGGTAACCATTCTCGTTCCTCGTCTGGATACCAGCGCCATTCAAGGTAGAAGGATTTAAAGAAACGGTAGACCCTAGTAAAAATTCGATAAAAGATGCGCATTGCATACCATAGGAAGGATCCACGTTTTACGCGGCTGCGGACGACTTCGGTTAGAAGTCCTTTAACGTCCCGAGGCTTCTCATAATATTCTGTCTCAAGCAATTTGATGTGCTGCGAGAGGTTGGTAGCTGGTTCATTAAGCGCCCCTCCCCATGAACTTAGAGGGGCGGTCACGATAACTGGGTCCCATCCAAAGGTGGAGAGGTGTCGGGCAAGGTTCGGAATCCTTGGTGACGCGTGGTACAGGTGGGCGATAATAAGGACTCGCTTGGTCATTTTTTCGTTGACAGGATCGACCAAAATAATTTGGTATTTCGGGGAAGACCGACAACGTCATCATGCTTGGTAGGAAACCCTACACTCGTTGCGTCTGGATAAATCTTTGCCAAAAGAAGATTCCGGCATCTGGAGCGATAGACGACCTCAGTCACCCTAGG
Organism: uncultured Spirochaetaceae bacterium; assembly: GCA_964618015.1. GTDB lineage: Bacteria > Spirochaetota > Spirochaetia > SZUA-6 > Bin103 > CATQHW01. The sequence goes on from CAZTZA010000001.1 coordinate 20,612, forward strand.
ATCTATTGCAGGATGCTGGTGGCGATTGATCAAAAGCAGACTGCGATAAGAGCCTTCGGCATATTAAAGAATCCAAAAGTTTCACCGGCGACACCTCCCAGCATTCTATCATCATTTCTTACGGCTTAGAAAACTAAAAGTTCCCGAAAGGAATCGTGTGCGTTTGGCAAGCATTGTCCGCAGATCCTTCGTGAAGGGCCTTGGACTTAGGTACAAGGCCATGGAAAGTATTATTATGCCTACAGGAGCTCGTACTACTAGGCCAACGACATGATTTCGAACGGGAATCAGCAACAGCGCCGTGCTAATTATCAGGGTAACGCCGAGCACGAAGAATACGCCCCGCCAATCGTACGGAACATAGTAGGAATGTTTCCTTGCCCAGAAGTAGACAAAAAAGACGTATGCGCCGTATGAAATGCTAGTGGACGTTGCTGCTCCTATGGCCCCAAAGGAAGGAATCATAAACAAATTCAAAATGATATTTAAAGCTGCGCCGATTACAGCGGCGAGAGAGGTAAATTCTGGTCTCTTAGCTAGTAAGAGCGAGTATCCGCCACAAATACTTAGAAAATATGCGAATGGAGCTACAACCATAATAGGGATTAGAGAAGTGCTTTGTACATACTCTTCACGAGCACCAAGATGCTCTGAAAATACATGGAGCAGGTCGCGAGTTACGAGACTGATGGAAAGATAGACGAAGGCTCCCCCCACAACCAGTACGCTCATTAGTTTCGCCAGCAACTGACTAGTTGCAAGCTGGTCATGTTCTTCAGCATAACGAAATAAGACTGCGGGCAGGAGCAAGGAGCAAGGAGTGTATAGAAGAATGTTAAAAATTGCCGAGAATTTTTGGCCAACAGCATACAGGCCGACCTCGGACTGACCTGAAAAGAAATTGAGGAGCATCCGGTCAGTAGCGCCGAGAGACCAAATGGCGAAGCCTGAAAAGATGAATGGGATGCCAATTCGGAGCATCTTACGGAGGTGTGTTACATAGATTGCAGGAACGATAAGTCTGCGAACTGCGACTGTGATCACGATTAACGTGACAAGGGCAGCTGCCAATGAAGATTCAAGGTAGCCGATTACACCCCGGCTCGCGATTATTACCAAGAGGATTTTTAGCGTGAAGTCAACACCGAATCGTAACAGGGAAAAAAATACGTAGGCGGCACCACGCTCCTCAAGTCGCAATAGATTGAAGGGAACTTCCAAGGCGAAATTGAATAAGAAATAGAACCCAAGAAGTTGAACTTCGGTAGTTCGCTCCGTGGTTCCGAATAGAGCATTGGCCAGAGGTTCCGAAAAAACTACCAAGGCGGTCCCGACAATTCCTCCGAGGCACAGATGCCAGACAGCACTGGTCCCTGCTAGCCGGCGCCGATCCTTGTCCGCTACAGTGAAGTACATTCTATGGAGCGCGCTCATCATTCCGGCGCTTGCTACCATCGAACTGAATTGGACTACTATTAATAGCAGTGCAATGACGCCATATTCCTCGGCAGTGAATTTCCCCATGTAAACAGGCATAAGGACGAAACTCAGGGCGGTCTGAGAGATTGTACCTACGCCGTACGTCAAGAACTGTTTCGCGACCCGAGGCGCGTTTTCGGTCACTTTGGGTTTCTTAATTCAGTAGATTGACGATCTCTTCGACTCAGAGAACGGTAGATTTCTTCTACCTTTTGCATCTCCGTGTCGACGTTGTTTCGCTCAACGATGGTGTGTCGGGCTCCAACGCCTAGCCGGCGGGCGAGGTCTTGGTCAGAGAGTACCTCGATTAAACGAGCAGATAAGGTAGCAGCGTCACTACAGGGAAATAGAAATCCTGTTACGCCATGATTTACCCACGAAGCGTTGTCACCAAAATCCGTGACAACCGGGGGCACTCCGCAGGCCATCGCTTCGGCAGTACTAGCCGCTAGACCACCGTCAGAGAGAGAAGTTGAAACGTATACGCTAGCGGAAGCGGCGTATCGGACCATATCTTTATCTGACAGCCGGCCGACGAATCGGACTAATGAAGTTACGCCTAGCGAGTCTGCCAGCTGTTCCAGCTCAGAACGCTGCGGTCCATCACCAACTATAACAAATCGCGTTTTCGGGACCGACTGCGTTACGGTAGGTATCGCGGCAAGCAGTGTTCCGATATCGTAGATTGGGTCAAGGGCTCGCATACTAATTTCAAGTGGAGCCTCATCCTGAAATCCAAGTTCACCAGCTAACTTTGGATCGCGCTGTTTTGGTTCGAACCGATTGACGTCAGTGCCGAAGGCTATTACGTGGATGCGTTCAAATGGGATCCCTCGATGGAGCAACTCATCCCTTAGATGCTCTGCGTCACAGATAAACGAACTACCCGCGGCAAGGATGCGACGTACCTGCAAGCGCCATTTGACTGATTCCCGAGGATTCACCAGCAAATCAGAGCCCCAAGGAGTAACAACCAAGGCATTGCTGCCGGTACTCAGTGCTGCGCCCAGGGCATAGAGTCCCAACCAGTGGATGTGAATTACATCTGGATTAATGACTTTTATCAATCGACGCCAGCTTGCTAACCACCGTGGAAAACGCAACAAGTATTTGGCAATTGGTAGTCGGGTGCCGCGCAAAGGGAGGTGATGTACCTTTACATCCGCAACTTCAAGAGCGTCATCGAATGAAGCATCAATGACGTGAACGTCATGTCCCGCACGTGCAAAATAACTTATCCACCGTTTCGAATGAATACTGCCCAGCGGGGCGACGTATAGAATTCTCACGTCTCCCGCCCCATTCTACCTAATAGATCTTCTGCGCGACCGGTTGATAGCTCAACATTGGTGATTCCCGCTTTTTCGAGCCATAGGCAACCAAGTTCCACTGTCCTTGGGTTAATGTCGATGCCGGATAGTCGTGCATGTGGATATGCTAACGCTATACCGTAAAGCTTGTTACCGCAATTACAACCCACCTCCAATATGCTCTCTGGCTCTTGTTTATCGAGAATGCTGGCCAGGTACTCATTACGATTCCGACCTGTTCGCGTGTCCCAGTAACAACGTGTGTCTTTGTCCTGACGTCCCTGCCAATATTCGTTTCGGTTGTCGGTCAACGGCTCAAACCTCCCGTAATTGGATGCGGAAGCGCCTGATAAAGGGAGGAGAGGATACGATAGAGCAGCGGTATGGCTTTGATGATTCGCTTAACGAAGGTCATTGTGGTTTACGTAAGTTTTTATCGGATGTCATGAGGTAATGCGCTTGTAAATACGCATCACCTTCGACATTTCGCTTTCCCAGTTGTTGCGTGCTTCGATTATCTTCCTGGCGCGCGCCCCCATCGCTTGTCCATGCTCCGGGTCCTGTAGAATCTGTATGATGCGATCTGCCAGTGCGGAGGAATCACGCAACGGGAACAAATAACCGGTAACATCATTCTGTATCCAGTCACCGTTGTTCCCGAAGTCAGTAACGACGGACGGCACCTCGCATGCCATTGCTTCTGCGGTGCTCGCAGCGATTCCAGCGTCAGAGAGGGACGTTGACACGTAGACGTCCGCTGAGGCCGTAAAGCGTTGTAGGTCCTCGTTGGAAAGCCTTCCTACGAATCGGGTGTATTCCTGCACACCAGTCTCGTTGCAGAGTCGTTCAAGAGACTGGCGTTCTTCGCCATCACCTACGATGACGAAGCCTACCTTATGCTGGTTACGCATGACTTTCGGGATAGCCCGTATTAACGTTCCTATGTCATAGATAGGGCTGTGCAGCGAGCGTAGACTGACGACTAAACGCGTACCGGGCGAAAATCCCAACTGCTCTGACAAGAGCGGATCATGCTTTTCAGGACAAAACTGCGCAACGTCGGTTCCGAAGTAAACAATCTCAATGTTATCCCGAGAAGCTCCAAGTTTAACCATATGCTCTTTAATATGGTCAGCATCGCAAGTAATGAGGTCGACGGAGGCAAGCGTCCTTCTTACAACAAGGCGGTATTTTAGTGACCGGCCTGGGTCAACCAACACCTCACTACCCCATGCAGTAGCCACGACAGGATTAAAACCGCATCGTTTTACGATGTAAGCGTAAATGCTGATTGCGTGCACGTGTACAATGTCAGGCTGCACTCTTTCCAATAGTTCACCAATGGCTTGCTTGAAGGGTCGGTAGGCGCGTAGGTACTGTTGGATGACGCTTCCTTTGACCTCAGGACGGGTTACACCTTCGTGGTACGTTGCGCCGGTTATAGGGACATGGTCCGGTGTGCCAACGTTTACCACGTGAACGTTGATCCCAATCCGTGCGAAATATTCAATCCATCGTACAGAATGTATTGAGTTCATCGATGCGATGAAGAGGATTTTCATTTTCTATCAGTTTTACCGATAAAATCATCGCGTCGAGATTCAAACTCTTGGTTGGCTTTTTCATAATCCGCATGCTGACCAATATCTATCCAATAGTAAGGCTCGCTAGAAGAGAACCCGCAGACCTTTTCCCCGGCGTTGATGAGCTTGTTGGCTAGATCGGGAAGATCTAAACGTTGCCCCGGCTTGATGTACTCGAGCGCTCGTCGGTTGTACACGTAAATTCCAATATTGTCGTAATAAGTATATGTAGGTTTCTCGGAAATAGAGGAAATAAGATGGTCTTGTTCGCTGAAGTTGACCACTCCAAGGTTCATTTTCACTCGTTTGACGCCGACCGCGATTGTCAGGGTAGCTGAGTGATTAAGGTGGAAAGAATAAAGATCACTAAAATTAACGGTTGTGAGGATGTCTCCGTTCAATACCAGAAAGTTTTCCTCAGGTTCAGGGATTAAGGACACTGGAGCTGCTGTTCCAAGAGGTTCCGGCTCAACTATATAACTTATCGTTGCGCCAGCAGGGGTGTTGCCAGTTTCATCAAAGAACATCCTAATATAGTTACCGAGATACCCTAGTGATACCACAATATCTTGGAAACCGTTATTCATTAGTTGATCGACAATTGTTCGTATAATCGGTTGTCCGCCGACGGGCAACATTGGCTTCGGGAATACTAGCGTGTACGGATGTAGCCGGGTTCCTCGGCCACCGGCAAGGATCAGCGCTTGCATTGTAATAGCGGATGCCTATCCGTAGTGCTCCCGGATAGCAGTGACGACATAGTCAATTTCGTCGTCCTCCAGCGCCGGGTGCATCGGCAACGAAACGACCTCAGCTGAAATAGATTCGGTATTAGGTAATTCAAAGTGGCTAAGGCCCAAGCTAGGGTGACGATGAGTTGGGGTCGGCCACGATACAAGTGTGCCTACGTCATTATGATCTAGATGCGTCAGCAGGGAATCACGGTCTTTCGTACGGATGACGTAGTTCTGGAACGCGTCGTACTGGCGAGCTTCTGAGAAGGAGGGAACGCGCAGGTCGCCAACCCCTTGGAGGCCCGTGTGGTACCGGGCGGCTATCCGTCGACGATGTTTAATAGTCTGCGGCAGCTGTTCAAGCATTCCTGTCAGGATTGCTGCTTGTAAGTTATCTAGGCGGCTGTTCCAACCCCAGAAAAGTATCTCTCCGGTGGCTCGATCCTGTCCGTTGTCGCGAAGACATCGCAGTCGGACATTCAGATTGTCGTCGTTGGTGGTGATCATACCACCGTCCCCAAAGCACCCCATGATCTTGAATGGATAAAAACTATTAGTCGAAAGGATACCAAACGATCCCGCCGAACGATCGTCATAGGTAGCTCCGATTCCTTGGGCTGAATCTTCAATAACATGCAAATCATGCCGGTTGGCGATGTCCATAAGTGAATCCATTTGGCAGGCTCTTCCGTTCAAGTGAACAGGAATAATCGCTTTGGTGCGGTTTGTTATCGCGGCTTCCACCATATCTGGATCAATGTTGTAGTCATCGGCTACATCGACAAGCACAGGAGTTGCCCCAGCGTGCACGATGGCCGCCACTGTAGCGACGAAGGTGTGTGCAACTGTGATCACTTCGTCTCCTGGTCCGATCTCAAGAACTTTGATGCATATGTTTAGGGCATCGCTGCCGTTCGCTACTCCTATCGCATGCTGGGTACCGGTGAATTCAGCAAATGCTGCTTCGAAATCGAGCAAGTCCTGACGCGCGATAAAATCAGCGCGATCGAACACAACTTCTTCGAAAACATCGCGTACAGCAGGCTCGAAAACTCTGATCTGCCTGGGAAGATCAACGAACGGTACAGTCATTCCATAGCCCCCAATTCGGGTAATTTTTTTACGCATTCCGAACCTCCGATGGCATCGGCGATACGTACCGCAATTTCCCGACGAGTGAAGTAGTAGGTCTTTTCCAAAGGTGCGCTGGCTGGCGCTGGCGTATCTGGAAGTGCTAACCGCACAATCGGACCAGAGAGAAATTCGAATCCCTCCTCCGCAATCATGGCGCTAACCTCGGCCGCCACGCCACCAGTCTTCCATGTGCCGTCCACAATGACAAGGTGCCTGGTTTTGCGATCCGATTGGCGTATCATCCTACTATCAACTGGTGTAAGAGTCCGTAGGTCGATTAGTTCGACGCTGATACCCGCTTCCTGTAGTGATGATAGCGCTCGCGAGGTCTCAGCCAACAGATATGAGGATGATACGACTGTTACGTCGGCGCCTTGCTTCACAAGTCGGGCGCCAGTTAGCGGTCGGGTGAAATCCCCTTCCGGGACGACCGCTTCCTCGTCGTAAAGCCAGCGATCGTCGATATAGACGACCGGGCTTGGGTCACGGATCGCAGCTACTAGCATTCCTTTGGCGTCTGCTGGATCTGCCGGCATTACTACTTTTAGTCCGGGAACGTGCATGAACACCGATTGCAGTGCCTGAGAATGCTGGGCGCCTTGTTCGCCGCCGCGGTTGATAATAGCGCGTATTGTAATTGGTATTTGGCGATTACCGCCCAGGGAATAATTGACCATAGCGCATTGATTGCACAGTTGGTCCATAGCGTAATACATGAAATCCATACGCGGAAAAGTGAGTACCGGTCGCATGCCGGTCATCGCCGCACCGACCGCCATGCCGGCAACGCCGTTCTCAGAGACAGGAGTGTCGATCATGCGTTCTTCACCAAACCTCTCCAATAATCCCTGCAGAGTCTGTCCAACGTACCAGGGAGTATTTACTCCTACCCCAATTTGGATAACTCGTTCATCCAAAGCCATCTCTTCGTGGAATGCTTCATTAATTGCCTCAGCGTACTTCAGTGTGCGTTTGTGAGTCATCCGTATAGCCCCTCGTACAATTCTTCGGGAGACGGATAAGAACTTTCTGACGAAAATATTAGAGACTTTTCTACTTTGTCTTGTTCCATCTCTACCAATCGCTCATATTCCAATTCGGTAATTGCTTCTCTTTCGAGCAAAGAAGAACGTGTCGATTCAATTGGGCAACGCTTGCGCCAGTATTCAACGTCCTTTTTCTTTCGGAATCCGACGTCGAGATCTTCAGTAGGACCAACATGCGCTAACCAACGATAGGTCATGCACTCTAATAGCGCTGGACCTTCTCCTCCCCGCATAGCCTCAACTAGACGTTGGCTTTCTCGGTAAACTTGACCGACGTTGTTGCCGTCAACTCGTATCGCAGGAATCTGGAAACCCTTAACAGTGTTACTGATAGTAACGTTGGCCAAGCGTTTATCAACTGGCATATGCGTTGAGAATAGGTTGTTTTCACAAACGAATAGAATTGGCAGTTTATATAGGGCAGCGAGGTTGATACTTTCGTAAAAGACCCCCTCATCCGTCGCACCATCGCCGAAGAACGCAACTGACACCTGTTTGCTGCGGCGAAGCCGTGCGGATAGGGCAGCGCCAACGGCTACGGGAATGGTGCCTGCTACAATCGGGACACTAGCCAAATAACCGACGGAAGAGTCTACCAAATGCATAGAGCCACCTCGGCCACGCGAGCAGCCAGTACGTTTTCCAAACAACTCGGCCATGAGTCGATTTAGGTCTCCGCCTTTGGCGATGTAATGGCCATGGCTGCGGTGTGTGCTAAGCACAAAGTCGTCTGCGTGAAGAGCCATGCACACCGCGGTAGCAATTGCCTCTTGTCCCACATAGAGATGCACGGGACAGCGAATCTCACCTGAAGATGTTAAATCAGCTACACGTTCTTCAAACAAACGAATGCGCAACATGACAGATAACATCGTACGCAAGAGCGTTACATCTAGTGTGTCGATGTCTCTGCGATCGACGGCAGCTGCGTTATTCTGCAAGGTACCGTCAGACATTATAGAGATCTGCTTTAAACATCTTTCTGTTTTCGGGCTGCCGGTACCATTCTATAGTATCGTTAATTCCTTCTTCAAAAGTATGTTGAGGATGCCACTCCGTGAGCTCGCGAAGTAGTCTGCTGGATCCGCAAAGGCGTTGAACTTCGCTTTTCTCCGGGCGTAGCCGTCCTTGGCTGCTACGAATGACTGCCTGCGGTCGAATGCGCTCAATTAACAGACGAGCAAGCGCCTCTATCGAAACCTCTGTCTGGGTAGCTATATTAATCTCCCGTCCGTTAGTCGCCTCAGAGGCTGCAATTGCTAGGAATGCTTGAACTGTATCCAATACAAAATTGAAATCACGTGTAGCCCGCAGGTATCCCAGCTCAATCTCGTCCTTTCCTGAAAGAAGTTGGGTCATGATGGCCGGGATTATTGCTCGTGGTGACTGGCGTGGTCCAAACGTGTTAAACGGCCGTATAGTAACAGCCGGTAATGAAAAAGACCGTACAAACGATTCCGTTAACATGTCAGCCCCGATTTTAGAGGCGGAATACGGTGACTGACCTTGACGAGGATGAGCCTCGTCGATCGGTACGTACTGCGCGCTTCCGTAGACCTCTGACGAAGATGTGACGAGAAGACGCTCTACGCCAACATCACGCGCTGCACTTAACACATTTAGTGTCCCTTTCACATTAGTGTCTACGTAGCTCTCAGGTGCAACATAGCTGTAAGGGATAGAAATAAGAGCCGCTAGGTGGAAAATGACGTCTATTCCCGTGGCTGCCCTACGTACTGCACCCGCGTCCCGCACATCCCCGGCGATTACGTCTAAGTCAGCAATGCGCTGGCTCGGGAGATGATCCAGCCAACCCCAATGGTTGTTGGGGTCGTAAAACACAAATGCTCGCACTGAACATCCTGCGTCCTGCAGCGCCTCAACCAAATGTGATCCTATGAAGCCGCATGCACCGGTAACCAGAACTTTCTTTCCGCGTAGAATCATGACGGCTTTCACTCCGAGTGGTATATGAAAAACAGCGCTGACTGATATCGGACGTGCTCGCGATGAAAGAGCTTAAACGTCTCCCAAAGCCTGAACTTCGGAAATGAGAACTGACTAGAACTCAAGTCCTATCTTCAAGATAGGCGCGCAGGTTGAGCCATGTCAATGGTTCTTGCTGCTATGGGCTTATCCAGGCGTTGATGGTGTTAACACTGCTCGCGACGTTGTTGAATAGGCTTACAACCGGCGCAATGCGCCCAACGATTTCCAGGAGACCAAGGATGCGCTGACGTTCGACGATCAGGATATCACCGGTCTTTACAGCTGCATCTAATTTAGCCGTTGCCAGGCGCTTTCCTGTCCTATCTACAAAATGGACCAGGCCCAGGTCAGCTTCTCGAGTAGCTCCACCCGCTCTCAGAAGGTAGTCGCTTACAGTTAGGCCAAACTGGAAGGGAATCACTCCAGGACGGTTAACTTCACCTATTACTGTCACGAACACGTCGTCACTGGGGATCACAACCTGATCGCGTGGCTGCAAGGTGAGGTCACCGCTCAATCCATCCGATGCCCAAAGTGCATTTACATCAAGCTCAATTCGTTCGTCTGAGCGAAGGACGTAACTATTTTCAGCAAGAGAGTATGGTGTAGGTCCACCTACAGCATGCAAAGCATCATAGGCTGTCATGCCGGGAAAATAGGGGAGCACGAGCCTAACAGACACTGGGGCAGTAATCCCGTTCTGGGATTGGGTAGTAGTTGAACCAGGCAACGCGATGGGTTCAGCGTTTCCTATGGGAGTACCAAAAACAGCCCCCTCGATCACAATGGCTGATCCAGAACCATAGTTCGAAAGCACACGAACGACAGCGTTATCGCGCAGTCCTACACGTTCGCTCTCTGAGAGGGTTACTGGTGTAGATACGTATTGGCCACTAGCATCGGGTTGCCGGAACATGATCCGTCTTCGATTTGCGTAAGGGCTAAGTCCACCCGCTTGGTTGACAAGGTCAGCCACGGTCGCACCTCGCAGGAGCTCATATTCTCCAGGAAGCTCCACAGCGCCCGTAATGGAGACGGTTACTCGGTCGATAGGGACAACTATGCTGTCATTCGCGCGCAGCGGAATATCAGGATTGGAACCATCCCAGACTGCAGCTGCATCGAATGATATGCGTTTTGTATCCGAACGAATAACAAAACTTGTTTCTGTCGCAGCATGTGGAGTAGGACCGCCGAGAACCGCCATAGCTTGGCGCAAGGATAGTCCAGTCGAGTAAGGTATAGTTTGCTGGATTGGTTTGGTCGGAATTGTGATCGGAGACCGGCCATCGTAAGGCTGTCCGTAAAAGGCTCCGGAGATCGTAATCGGTTCAGCATGGCGGTCGGTAGACGGAACGTTAACTGAGTCCTGATCTTTCAAGGTGACGTAACCAGTAAACTCAAACTTGACCGTTTGACGTCCAAATACGCCATGTGAGGAGTATCCGCTGATCTCAATATGATCTGCATCAGCGTCCGGCTGGAATCCTCCGGCCCATGCGACCAGTTCTGGCAGCTGTTCAGACGGCAGCAACTCGTATGAACCGGGATAACGTACACTACCTGAGATAGATACCGTAATTTCGGCTGTCGGCACGTACAGACGGTCACCTGGTCGCAGTAACGGATTGAATTGATCTTCGCCGGTCTCAAAGAAACGCGCCAGGTCAAGTTGGTGAGCCGATCCGTCAGTACGAACTAGTTCGATACGCCGGATGCTCCCGTGCTTGTCGGCGCCGTCAGCCAGCCGTACCACGTCATGGGCACGGTGCATCGCATGCACAATCATTGTTCCTGGCGAACGGACTGCTCCTCCGACAAAGACTTCAAATCGCGCTGGGGCAGTCAACTCAAATTCCACATAGTCTGCTGGGATACGATTACGAAAACTTGTGAGAATGGAATTTCTGAGCGATGAATATTCTTTTCCCGTTGCATCCAGTGTCCCAAGAAATGGAATCTCAAGGGTTCCATCATTCTGGATGGTCAGTTCGTATTTCATTGTATCGTCGATAGAGACGACTAAGCTGTAACGATCGCCTGGTGTGACGATGTACCGTTGCGAGCTCAGTAGTGTTGCTAGTAGATCTCGGTCGGTTAACGGCAATGACTGGCTCGGAATGCGTTGGCCAAACGCAACTACATCATCTTGGATGCTGAGGTCGATCTGTGCAGTGTTTCGTTCCTGGGCGATCATCTGGCCTGGTATCACCAGAAACAGCAGTAAGGCTCCGAGAATCAAGGGGGAATTGAGCGCTCTTTTCATTTTCGTCGACCTATCTCCGAAAAAATGGCTTCGAACTGTTTCCGTTTCACTGGATCTGATCCTGCTCTCTTCAAATACTCGAGTATGAAAGCCATAAGCATCGCCGCAATGAATGCGACCAGGGTCGCAGTGATGCAGATTCGGAACCTGCTGGGCGCAGTCTTCATATAAGGTACCTCCGCCGGATCGACAACCTGGAACGATGCTGCCTGTGAGCTCTCTTCAATGCGCGTGCTTTCATACTCCGACCGAAGAAGTGCGTAGATCCTGTCGTGAACTGTTAATTCGGTATGCAGATCAAGGTGACGTACCAGAAGTTCTGGAAGTTCGTACAGAGGTATCGCGGATTCGGAAAACTCAACAAACCCGGTCTTGAACTCCCAGATAAGCATACGCAACTTTTCGATCTCGTTGCGAAGACGAACTACACGTGGGTGATTCTCTCCGGTATAGTCGATTTCAGAGAGGAGCTGGATTTCCTTTTGGTACAAATCGGTCTTAAGCGCAGCTAGTTCTCTCAGTGTCTGCTCAGATTGTACCTCAAGGTTGAACACGCCGTGTTGGCGCTGGAACGAGATCAGTGTCTCTTGAGCATGGCTTCGATCCAGTCCCACCGCGGACAGACGTTCTTCCAAGAATGCTTTCTTTCTTAGTACTTTTTCCATCTGCAGGGCATGCACCTTTTTCCGAAGTAACTCGACGACGAAGGCAACTCCCGTGGCGGCGTCCTCTGGAAAAAAATGCTGGTAGGAAATTGAGAGTACGTTGGAGGCAATGGAAAACTCCGTGGTGAGGTTTCCGTGAAGACGGCTCCGAGCGTCAAGCACTTCCCCTGGGTCAGATACGCCTCGAGTTGTAAATCCCTGCTGCACTGCTAGTTCGTCTAGTACAGCGCGACTGTGCAGAAGAACCTGAGCCAACGCAGCATTTGAGCTAGCTTGACCACCCAACGCGCCAGCAAGAACCGAAAGGCTCCCGGAACTTTCTATCGCGTTAAAAAGACTCGTGGCGGCGGCTGACCCTCTCGCATCATTTTGGTTGCTGACCAACACCTTGACGGTGGCACGATAACGGTTGGGGAATAGGTTCCAAGACGATTCGGGGTTGATCGACATCGCAACGATGTTGGCTCCCACCACGACAACGGCAGTAATAACGGTTACCCAAAAAATAAGCCAACGGCGACGAACTATAACCTCAAGAAGATCTATTAAGGTAACAGCTCGTTCCTCCTCGACCGGAGGGACCGAGGCGGCAGATGGGGGACTCTGCGGCTCGCTCATCGATTTCCTTTCCTATAGTCGGGATATTAGGCGCCGGACTTGATTCAGATTAGGTTTTCGAAGGTAAGGTTTTTCTGGGGGACTAGAAGCTATTGTCGGAATCGAAAGTTTTTATGCCGGAGTTACTCGGGTAAGAACGCTACAAAAAACCTGAACTTGCCAAGCGGGCCTCAGCTGATCGGATTTTTTCTTCAGTACCTAGGTCGGTCCAGTAGCCTTCAGATATCACGGCGACCATACGTCCATCAGCCGCTATCCGCTCATAAACAGATTCGTACTTTACCACACCCTCGTGCTCACCATATTCGAGTTCTCCTCTCTCGAGTGACTGGGAGGTGCATATTATCTTGTCATTTAGGTACTGCCCGAAAAGCTGGTACGGGTTGGGGATGATCGAGAAACCCGAGTTAATCGGTGTCCACCGTTGTCCGTCGCGTTCTATGAAGGGATTGTTTTCCTTAGGTGCTTTTTCGTGGAAACCGCGTACTATACCGGTGTCTGGTTCGATATCCAGCGCACCATAGTGAGAGGATTTCTCCCACGGTACCAACGCAGCCACGTCAATTACGCTGTCAGCCGCGTCAATACCACACGCGGCTGCTTTTAATACCCCGCGGTGATAGTAGTCATATAAATTCCCTTCCAGCAGATTATCGGCGTTTGCGTAGACGATCGGTTGCTCAGGTAGTCGGCCATCACTGTGGAGTTTCACTATGGGAGCGATTGTTCCAGCTGGACGTGACTCGACAAGCAACTCAACAGGTATTCCTTGGTACGATCCATAGTGTGCAGCTTGGAAATGGTGCTCTAGTAGGTTGCCACCTTCGCCGGCCGCTAATATTAGGCCATTCACACGTCCACAAGCTGCGTGAATGTCGAGATGCCATTCAATCATCGGTTTAACGACCCCAGATATCTTGGACCGCATTGACGCAAGAGCTTTCGGGCCGACAGTACCCCATGCTGATTCCGGCAAATGCGGGTGAGTTGCCTGCTGCAATCGCTTGCGCTCTGATGCGAGACGAGTGCCTTTGCCCCCGGCCAACGCAATCGATAAAAGTGTCTCTGCTATCTCAACAGAAGCCATTTTCTTCTACGTTCCTGAGGAAATCGATATCGGTTCGTCACGGGGCTGATCAGATAGAGGCCGGCAACCCTCATTCTCGATCACAAAAGAGCGTTCGATATGTACTGAATTCGTTTCTGAAGACCAAATCGCTGATTCAAGATTAATCACCATCCCAATTTCTAATGGTAAGTCAGCCGGTCGGCTGACGAAGTCGTCTCGTATGAGCAGGCCGCTATCAGGGACAAGAATAGGGTATTCACGTACTTCAAGACCGATGCCATGACCGTGGGGGAACCCTTTCAGGCCAGTTGAGATCAGCACTTCGTTCATTGCTATCGCTGCTGCTGAGGCCGGTCGACCTGGCGATAGGTGCTCCGCTCCAGTGAGTAACGCATTTTGCAGGGCTGCTTGTCGGCGCAGGCATTCTTCATCAGGGGGGCCAAAAGCGATAGTGTGGCCAGTATCAGAGAACCAAGATCGCAATCGACAGCCGTGGTCAAAGTACATCGATCCCGATTCCGGCAGGCGAAAGTCGTTGTGGGTAGCCTGTCCAAAGCCGGTGGGGCTACCAGAGAAGTGGTCGAGTTCAGCACCGTGCTCAGCCAGTTTAAAGCGGTACAAGTCAGAAAGTTCTCTCCAGCTTGAACCGACGCTTGCTATTGATAGAGTTTCGGTGGCGGCATACTCGGCCGCTTCAGCGGCGCTCTGTAACAGATCAATCTGTTCTGACGTCTTTACCATGCGTCCGAGGCGGAGCAAATCAGAACAATCGCCGACGTTATAGTTTCCAGCAGTTAGCGTTTCCCAGGCACCAGGAGTTAAGCTTTCCTGCTCGACCCCCACGCGAACCGTGGTCCCGGTTCTATCTAACACAGCGTCTAGCGCATCGGTTCGGGTCACATGCCGAATATGTGTTAAAGCATCCGCTATAGCCTCGAACCCGGTTGGTACAATATGTGGAGCGCCCTCGCTTAATCCCCATAGGACAATATGATCAGCACTACTGCTAGCGGCATTAGCTGCCATATCAGCGCTGACCAATAGAGTCACCTCACCTTCGATAGTAAGAACGACTAACGCCTGTTGCAGCTCAGATGATGCTCCTGGCCGCATCATGTACTCTTTAAATACGGGATCAATCCAATTACGATATTCAGCTAGGTCTGCAAGTGATGCCGGCGAGGAACCAACAACTATATCCACATCATATTCGCGCATAAAATCGATCGTTCGAGTTAACATTACCTGATGCTCCTAGTTCCACGGCCGATCACGCTCGGCAAGTTAAATTGCTTGATTGTCGCGCCAAAGGCCTGCAGGGCAACTGGACTGGCTGTCTTTTGCCATGGATACGGTGCTCCTGGCGACGATCTAGTGTCGCTATCCACCGAAATACTACATAGTGTGAAAGGAATTGCATTACTTTTTCCAAGTGCACCAATTTCGCTTGCCGAAGAGGGAATATTAAACGGTCGGGCGTGGTGGCCCCTCAATCTTTCGCGGCTGCAAATGGGGCTTCCGCTCGATATGAACGAGCTAACAGAACGCGAACCGGCGGGCTCAGCTGAAGCGACTGCTCTGTTACGAGTAGCCATTGATGAGTGTGGAGATCTATTGCAGCTTGCGTCGCAAAACATTGTTCTGGGAGGATTTTCCCAGGGAGCGATGGTGGCCGCGGACTGTGCATTCCGTTCTGGAAAAGTCTGGGGAGGCCTCTGTCTCCTCTCTGGAGCGCCACTTCGGCTTAGCGAATGGCGGCGCGAGGCTGAGGCGCTCTCTGGGCGGCCGGTTTTGCAAACCCACGGGCGGACTGATCCCGTGCTTCCATTCTCTGGTGCGGAGGCAATACGTAATACATTGACAGCGGCTGGAATGAAAGTTGACTTCCGTCCTTTTGCCGGCGGCCATACCATCCCACCTGTTGTCTCAACATCGTTGCCAGCCTTTTTGCGTTCCGCCTGCGGGATAGGCTGAAAAGCTCTGGTCGAAGATAGTTTCAGTCGGAGTTCTGAGTAGCTGGACGAGCGAGCAAATGGAGGACTCCCTGCACGACCGCGTCTATCACGAACCATGTAACAAGGAATGCTATGCATTCCAGCGCGAAGTTGTGGAATTTGTAGAAGACCGCCGCGATCAAGAAGGAAGTTCCCATAACGGGAAGTTGACGCGCAAGGGCTACTTGGGCGCCAAGGGCTTTGATTAATTGAAACATTACATAACCTCAGACACAGACCGTAGCCTGCATCATCATCGGACCACCAGCTACTAATGAGCTGGAAGCGTCTCGGCATGGTAACATTATCGCGTGTTACCAGCCGAGAAAGTCGAACTTGATATTAATGACGTCACTCTCACTAGGATGGGGCTTGGTGGAGCTCCTTTAGGCTACCCTCATACTAAGGCAGCTGACAGTGCAGTCGAGGAGATAATCACCACAGCCTGGCAGGAAGGCATCCGCTACTTCGATACTGCTCCCCGGTATGGCACCGGGCTTTCGGAGCAGCGGATAGGAAACGTTCTGCGCGGTATGCCTCGGGATGAATTTACTATATCCACGAAGGTAGGTTTTCTGCGTGAACCACATCAACCTAAGCGCGCAGAGCAGGGTCGGGTCGAGCGGAGCTGTGACTTCTCGCGTGACGGCGTGCTGCGATCGTTAGAGGAAAGCTGTGCCCGGCTACAAACGGACCGTATCGACATCGCGTTGATTCATGACCCGGACTATTCACCAGACGACCCCGAAGGTGATCCAAGTCAAGCTACAGGCGACCATTTTCGCGAAGTGATGGAGGGCGCGTATCCTGCCCTTAGCGATTTGCGTGATCAGGGAGTGGTACGGGCTATAGGAATCGGTATGAACCAATGGCAGATGCTGCTTAAGTTTGCGCACGAGGCCCAGTTTGATTGCTTTATGCTCGCTGGCCGTTATACGTTGCTGGATCAGACGGCGCTGTCAGAACTGCTGCCGGAGTGCAATGAACGCGGTATTTCAATCATTCTGGCATCGGTATTCAACTCCGGAATTCTAGCTACCGGACCGTATACTGAGACCACCTTTAACTACGCGCCAGCTAACCTAGAGGTGAAGGAACGCACGCGCGGGTTAGATGCGGTTTGTTCTCGCCATGGGGTGGCGTTGCCGGCGGCGGCACTACAGTTCCCGTTAGCTCATCCGGCAGTAGCTGCGGCTGTGGTGGGAGCACACACCGCCAATGAGTTAGAGGCCGACCTTCGGCACTTCTCCGTTTCTATCCCTGATGCCTTCTGGCGGGAGATCGGGCAGCGCGAGCTGATCAACCCCGAAGCTCCCGTACCGTAGTCACTATTTAACCGATTTAATGCAACGGTTACGCCTCTTCGTTTTCTCTATCGGTCATTTTTGCGTTGATTCGTATGCAACCATGTTGACTCCAGCGCTGCCTTTTATCCGCGATCAGCTAGATCTTAGTTTTGCTCAGATCGGTCTTTTAGGTACTTTCGTACAACTTAGCAATCTAGGTCAGCCGTTACTAGGCATCCTGGGAGACTACCTACGCGGCCGCTGGCTCATTGCTACGGGTATTGTTCTAGCGGCTGTATTTGCTCCACTCATAGGCTTAGCTCCTACCTTCGGCTGGTTAGTGCCGTGTGTTATGTTGGGCGGTCTGGGGGTTGCTGCTTTCCATCCCAGTGCGTTTGCCCTTGCCGGCGACCTAGGTGGGGAAAGGCGCGCATTTGGCCTAGCCCTTTTTATATTCGGAGGTACGATGGCACTAGCAGTTTCTCCGTTGTGGGTGCCAGCTGTGATATCGACCTTTGGATTTGGTGCACTACCGCTAGCGACGATCCCGGGGTTACTGATGTTGCCGTTCGTGATTGCCATAATCCCTGCCCGCACGACGCCACGGCCAGCGCTACCGGCGCGACTAGCAGAATTTCGTGGAGCAATAGCGCCGATTAGCATTATCGTGGCGGTGGTGATCGTGAGATCAATGGGTGGTTTCGGATTCGCTTTTTTTCTGCCATTGCTTGGCCAGGAGCGGGGACTGTCAATTTTATCTTGGGGCATAGCTTTGAGCGTATACAATCTTTCTGGTGTCATAGGAAGCCTGATTTTGGGATATCTTGCCGACCGGAGAGACCCTAAGCCCCTAGTTCTCGGATCACTAGTGTTATCGACGCCGTTCATGTTGTTGGCGCTCAGTACGGACGGATTGCTGCCGCTCATAATGCTGTCGTTGGGAGGGGTCATGGTGTTCGCCACTAACTCCATCTTGGTAGCAATGGTACAGCAATACGCTCCCACAAACGCGGGATTCGTATCTAGTCTTCCGGGTGGCTTTAGCTGGGGAGTGGCCGGGTTGACCATGCCTCTATTCGGACTGATGGCTGATATTTATAGTGTGCAAGGAGTGATGCGTATCATGGCTCTACTGCCGCTTGTCGCGGCAGTGGTAGGCATTTTTCTGCCGCAGCGGGTGACTCCAAGTGGAAACGTGCAGAATTCAGGACCGGAGGTCACAGGTGGCTGACGAATTGATCTTGCGCTATGGCACAAACCCGCACCAAAGGCCGGCACGAATTGTTTGTGAGGATGGTCCGCTGCCATTTGTCGTTCTCAATGGCGCACCGGGCTACATTAACCTTCTAGATGCGCTGAACGGTTGGCAGCTAGTGCAAGAACTCCGTACAGCAACTGGTTTGCCCGCAGCTGCATCCTTGAAGCATGTAAGTCCTGCTGGCGCCGCGGTTGCCGTTCCGTTGACGGAAGACGAGCAGGTATCTTGCTTTGCATCGCAGGATCTGAGCGAGCCGGCTATCGCGTATGCACGTGCCCGCGGTACGGACCGGGTCTCATCTTACGGAGACTGGATAGCTCTTAGCGATCCGGTGGATGAAACGACGGCTACCCTCGTCCGGCCTGAGGTTTCGGATGGTATCATCGCTCCCGGTTATGAGCCCGAAGCTTTCAAAATCTTGAAGGCAAAGAAGGGAGGCAATTATCATGTAATCGAAGTTGACGCCAGATATCGACCGCCTCAAGCCGAACGGCGTACGGTCTTCGGCCTGACCATGGAGCAACCTCGTAACGAACAGGCGTTTGATGAGGAGATGATATCTGTTCCGGATTTGCCAAAAGATATACAGCGTGACCTTAAGGTGGGCTTGATCACTCTTAAGTACACGCAGTCAAACTCAGTATGCTTGTGTTCGCGCGGACAGACGATCGGTGTAGCTGCTGGTCAACAATCACGAATCGATTGCACACGGCTTGCCATTGCCAAAGCGCGTACGTGGCTATTGCGTCAGCATCCACAGGTACAGGCACTGCGCTTTAAGTCCGGTGTGAGGCGCGCTGATCGTGACACGACGATCGCTTGCTTTGCAGGCCGCGGCCTGCGAGGTCCGGACGGAGATGCTCTCGCAACCCTGCTCCAGGAGCGGCCGGACCCGATTTTTGCCCGGGAGGAGCGACGCTGGATCAGCTGTTTCTCGTCGCTTAGTCTGTGCTCGGACGGGTTTCTTCCGCACCGTGATAACGTCGATGTAGCTGGAGGCTTTGGCGTACGCTACATTGCGCAACCAGGCGGATCGAACTTTGATAAAGAGGTAGGGGTCGCCTGTGCCGAACATGGTATCACTATGCTAAAGACCGGATTCAGGCTCTTTCATCACTAACCAAAAGCTGTCTTGGAGGCCTGCCGTACTTTTCGTTACGTTGCGGTTGATGATATAGGGCGTTAGGTTTACGAGGTCTATCGCATGCAGGGGATAATTTGTGCTGATCAGGTCGAGAAGCAATTTGGTGCTGTTCATGCGCTGAAGGGAGTCAGCCTAGATATCAAGCAGGGCATAATCTACGCTCTCCTAGGTCCGAACGGAGCTGGAAAAACGACACTGATTCGCATCTTGACAACGTTGTTGAAGCCTGACCGAGGTTCAGCCACCGTTGCCGGCATTGATGTGGTGCGAGATCCGACCGCTGTCCGTAACCGGATCGGGCTTGCCGGCCAATTTGCCGCTGTAGACGAGTACCTTACTGGTCGTGAGGCCGTGGAAATGGTTGGTCGTCTTTTTAACTTAAACGCACGAACAGCTCGCGATCGCGCTGCTGAGGTTTTGGAGAAAATTTCGTTGGCGGCAGACGCTGACCGTCTAGTGCGCACCTATTCGGGAGGGATGAAACGGCGTCTCGACCTCGCTGCTTCACTTGTGGGGCGACCCGACATTCTGTTCCTTGATGAACCAACCACGGGCATTGATCCACGCAGTCGCATTGACGTTTGGGAGCTAATCAGGGATCTGGTCAGTTCAGGAACGACACTGCTGCTAACAACGCAGTATCTAGACGAAGCTGACCAACTTGCCGACCGGATAGGGGTTATTCATGAAGGAAGGCTCATCAGCGAAGGAACGGGCAACGAGCTGAAAGATCGACTGGGTGGTGCAGTGATTCAAGTGGAGGTCGCTGATGCGAAACAGGAGGCCGCCCGGAAAGCGTTGCGAGCGGATGCTGGTATAGGAGGGACTATAACTCTTCCCGCTCCCGCGGGGTCACGTTCGTTGATAGATGCGGTCCGTACACCCGACGCCGCTGGTATTAACCCCACGGACATTGGTCTTCGCCGTCCAACACTGGATGACGTATTTCTTGCATTGACTGGTAGTACCACCTTCCCACAGGCAGATTCGAACCATATTGACACCAGAGGGCCTCGTAAGCGTGAGCGTAGCCGGCGGGGAAGAAGAAAGTAATGGATCAGGTACCATTCAAGCGGCATCAAGCTAGCGTTTCCTTGAGCCAGGCGGTAAAAGACACGGTAGTAATCGTCCGACGCAATTTGTTGCGTGTCCTCCGTCTACCACAGGTTCTAGTGTTTTCGACGGTGCAGCCGGTGATGTTCCTGATACTTTTTAACTATGTGTTTGGTGGTTCAGTCGGACGGACAATTCCAGCCGCGGCAGGCGGCGAATACATCAATTGGCTGTTGCCAGGACTATTGTTGCAAGTAGCTGCGTTTGGCGCGACACAGACATCAATGGGACTAGTTGAGGACCTCAAGAACGGTGCTATTGATCGTTTCCGCTCGCTCCCCATGGCACGTTCTGCTGTATTGGCTGGCCGGACTGTTGCAGATTTGTTGCGGAACGCCTTTGTCATCACGCTTGTCGTTGCGTTGGGCTACGTACTCGGTTTCCGACCACAGACTTCTTTTTTGGGACTGGTCGGTGGAATATTAGTCGTAATGGCATTTGCATTTGCATTCTCTTGGGTGACCGCTACCGTTGGTCTCGGCGTGAAGAATGCTGAAGCTGCACAAACCGCGTCTTTTTTACCGATATTTCCACTAGTGTTCGCTAGTTCGATATTCGTACCGGCCTCAACGTTGCCGGATTGGCTCCGGGTATTTGCTGACCATCAACCAATCACCCGCACTGCCAACGCAGTGCGAGGTCTGGTTTTAGGAGAGGCTGCCCTTGCGAATGGTCAAACAGTTGCTGGAGAAGTAAGCGGCGCCCTCTTGTGGGCGCTATGCATTATAGGGGTGGCAGCGCCGCTGGCAGTACGTGTCTATCGACGTGCCGCAAGCATGTAATTAGATCTTGCTTGCTATGATGAGGCTAAGCTCGGCCATTCGGTGGGAGAAGCCAGCCTCGTTATCATAGAAGCTGGTTGCCTTTAGCAACGTGCTGTCACCAACGGGGATCGCCAGAAGGTCTTCACGTATCATCGAGGAATAGGGTTCCCCTACACAATCGCGTGAGCACTCGTAGTAGTCGCCTAGGTAGGCAACCTGACCTAGTATCGTCGACTTATTCATGGCATCGATATTGGACCGCATTGCCGCCATGACCGTCGCCTCGTCGTGGTGTCCTTCAATCAGAAATACCGCCTCTACAACACTGCCGGTATCAGTAGGAACCCGCAGAGCTGTACCGTTGAGCTTGCCTTCCAAGTGCGGCAGCACCTTTCCAACAGCCTTGGCGGCTCCTGTAGTTGCAGGAATTATGTTATTCATCGTCGCTCGATTCTTACTACCTCCGAAGGCATCCACAACTTTCTGGGTGGAGGTGGCAGCGTGTGTCGTACTCATTAGTCCAGAAATGATTGGAAACGAACGATCGATTGCGGCTGCCAAGGGAGCCAGACAATTGGTAGTACAGCTAGCGTTAGACACAATAATTTCTTCTCCAGTAAGGGACTCATGGTTGACGCCTACTACCACAGTCGGGGTGTCGTCATCGCACGGGGCTGAAATAATAACTCGCCGAGCGCCAGCGCGGAGGTGATCGGCGCTGCGCTCTTGGTTCAGGTAGAATCCGGTGCATTCGAAGACCACATCAACAGCGTGGTCGCCCCAGGGAACACACGACGCATCCTTTTCGCCATAGATTGCTACCTGATGGTTGCCGATTTGAAGATTGTTACCGGAACTACGTTCCACGGGCACCGGGAAGCGACCGTAGACAGAGTCTCGGGGAAGGCTGCCAGCTATATCATCGACCGCAACCAAGTCGTTTCCAGCTACGATCTCGAATTTATCAGGAAGACGTCCTAGGATAACGCGCATTACGTTTTTTCCAATACGGCCCATTCCATTGAATCCGACTCTGATCTTTTCCATTGCTTTAGCAACAATAGGAGGTTGTGGTTGTATCAACAACTGCTCAGGGAAATTTATGATTATTGAATGGCCTGTGGTTTAACTCAGTTGAACATTTTGCAAGATGCGGCTGAATGTCTATGACGAGTGGTGCTCAGGTTGTATTATCCAGCTTGGAGAGCAGGATTACGATCGTAGATGGCGTTTTTCAGTTGAGCAGGTTGGATACGGAATCTGCTTGGAGTAATCTCTACTTTCGTGCCGATCACATTAGGTTTAGGTAATGATGTATCCGCAATTCCGCGTGACCATGAATTATCGATACAAGATAGAGTTGTCACTGTGAAGACGCAATCTGTTGGCGTGCCTACTCCGCTAATTGACGGCGAGGCCCGGGTGCGAGGTGACCTTTCTTTTACCGCAGACTTTGTTGGACCAGACACGCTTGCGATGCGATTGGTTACCAGCCCGTATGCCCATGCTCGGATTCTAAAGATCAACATCGATGCTGCTTGCTCTCTCCCAGGTGTGGTGCGGGTACTAACCGCAGCTGACATGCCCGAGATTGCACCTACTACGCGGATACGTCTGCTGCTGGCGCGCGAACGAGTGCTATTTGTAGGCCATCCGGTCGCTCTAGTAGTGGCTATCTCCGAAGCTGCTGCTGAGGACGGATTAGATGCGGTCATAGTCGACTACGAGCCGCTCCAAGCCTCAACAACGATGGACAGAGCTATCCAGCCAGGTGCGCCACTTGTCTGGCCGGACGGTGTCCCGGGAGAAGATCGAGAAGCCGCTGATCACGGTGCTGAAGTGGGGGGTGCTGAAACTGAATCTGCGACTCCTTCGAATATAGTTAATCCTGTTGGCTTCCGGCGCGGTAACGCCGAGGCGGCACTGAGGACCTCACATCGAACTGTCGATCTTACCTTCGAGATAGATCGGGTCCATCAAAGTTATCTGGAGCCACATTCCACCATCGCCAAGCCGAAAACTAGTTCGCAGGGCTTCACGATTTTGAGTTCGTCGCAAGCACCGACCAACGTCCAACGAGAATCTGCTGCTCTGCTTGGCATCGCTGCATCAGAAGTAGACGCGAAGGTGATGCAAGTTGGAGGAGGATTTGGCGGTAAATTTATTCTCTATGAGCCGTTAGTAACCGCCGCGGCACAGGTAGTGGGTGCTTCCGTACAGCTCATCTTAACTCGTCGCGAGGAGTTATTAGCGACGCAGCCCGCGGCTGGGGGTAGAATTCGAATCCAGCTAGGAGCTGAAGCGAATGGCACGCTGACAGCGATCAAGGCTGATCTGGTTTACGATGGCGGGTGCTTTCCATCAACACCCACCGGAATCGGAGTACAGATGTGTGGCAGTATCTACCAGGCGCCTAACATAAATGTAAGTGGTCACACCGTTATGACCCATAAGCCGTCAATTGGTGCCTACCGAGCTCCAGGCATGACACAACAGGCATTTGCTTTGGAAAGCGCGATGGACGAACTGGGAATTGCTTTGGGCATCGATCCCCTGGAGCTGCGCCTACGTAATGCGTCTGAACCCGGCGATCCACTAGCGGATGGCGGAGTGTGGCCGGATATAGGCATCCGTGACGTTTTATCACGACTTCAAGCGCATCCTCTTTGGCAAGACCGCAATCGTCTGGCAGGAACCGGTCGCGGTGTCGGCGTTGCTCTTGGAGGGTGGTTTGGCGGTGTTGATGCCGGCAGCGCTGGTTGCACGGTAGAAGAAGACGGTGGCATTACGGTGCATCTCGCTGCTGTGGATTTAACTGGCATAACTACTAGTGTGGTGCTCTTGGTGGCAGAAGAGATTGGAATCAGACCGGAAGAGGTGCGTGTACGTGAGCAAGGGCAGGTAGACGGGCCGTACCATTTGACTAATGCTGGCGGCAGTAAGACATTAAGGTCGGTAGGACCTGCAGTTGTGGCGGCGGCTCGCGACGTTAAAGAACAGCTTTTTCGCGTTGCGTCAGCCCACCTGGAGGCGGACATCGCTGACCTGGAGATTACGGATGGGGCCGTACAGGTCAAGGGAGTCCCCGACTCAGCCGTTCCCATTGGTAAGTTGGCTGGTATGCGTGCCCAGTATGGTCCAGTCGACGGTCATGGTCGTAGTGCTGCTGGCGGCCGGACACCGGCATTCGCTGCTCAGATGGCGGAAGTCAGTGTTGATGAGGAGACTGGTCGCGTGACGCTCCATCGGATTGTGATGGCTCAGGACGTTGGTCGTGCAGTCAACCCGCTTACGGTTTCCGGACAGATGATGGGAGGTGCTGTGCAGGGGGCTGGCTGGGCTCTCTGCGAACGCTTGGTCTATGACGGCGAAGGCCAACTTCTAACGGGCACATTTATGGACTATGCAGTACCAAAGGCTATAGACGTACCGCCGATCGAAACGATCCTCGTGGAGCGGCCATCGGATTACGCGCCTCACGGTGCTCGTGGAGTAGGCGAGCCGCCGATCATTGCTACTGCGGGTGCTATTGCTAATGCGGTTCGACATGCCAGTAATCGACGGGTGACTACTGCGCCGCTAATTCCTAGTCGAGTGCTGGCGGTCACGCCGTCGTCAACTGAATCACCTGTCTGACCAGTCGTTGCCTGCAAGGACTCAGGGCCCGCTGACGCGACTCATCCTGGGTACAGCCCACCTATCTGGTGGCGGTCCGATTCTACCTGGATCAGTGACTGGTGCGGCGGCGTTTGAGTTGCTCGATCGGGCACTTGATCTTGGCATCAAGACTTTAGATACGGCAGCAATCTACCAATTTGGTGGTAGTGAACGGTTGATCGGCTCCTGGATGCAGCACCGTGGGGTGCGCGACAGGATATACTTAATTACCAAAGGGGGGCATCCGTCGATTTTTGGCGGTGCAAGGATGAGCCGTCGTCACATACAGCATGATTTGGATGGATCTCTACGGCGCCTGGGCGTTGACTATGTTGACCTCTACCTGGTGCATCGTGATTCATCATCAAGTCCACTTGTATCGATTGCCGAAACCCTCTGTTCGTTGATTGCAGATGGACATATCGGTGCCTATGGAGTATCAAACTGGACCCATGAGAGGTTTTTAGCACTACTTGAGTTAGTATCACGTGAAGGTATGCCGCTCCCAGTTGCCAGTAGCCCGCAGTTCAGTCTGCCGGTATGGCGCGTTTCCCCTTACCCTGGCTGCGTAACACTTGGAGGTCGGGCAGCAACTCAAGGGCTTAAGACCTATCGTGCGACTAATACAGCTGTTCTGGCTTGGTCTCCTCTGGGTGGGGGCTGGCTTGCGGGGCCAGGCGGACGTGCAGGTGGCAGGCCGTACAGCGGAGGCGCTAACGACGCACGCTACTATCGTCTAAAGACGTTATCCGATTTAATTGGCTGTACGCCAGCACAGACAGCGCTGCAGTACGTGTTGTCTCATGGGTCGAACGTGCATGCTATTCTTGGTACCCGCCGGCCAGAACGGCTGGTCGAGCTGCAGGCCGGATTATCTGTGACGCTACGTCCTGATCAAGTCGCTTGGCTAGCGAACGGCGATGAAAACAATTCTTCATCGGACAGCCCACTTAGGTTGTTGTCGTGAACGAAGCCGACGCTATAGTGGTTGGATCTGGTGCTGCCGGCGGCTGGGCAGCTAAAGAACTCACCGAGGCAGGGCTGTCCGTGCTGATGCTGGAGGCTGGTCCGCAGGAACGACGCGCGCCGTCAGTCGGCAGATCGTGG
Source organism: uncultured Spirochaetaceae bacterium (assembly GCA_964618015.1). Lineage (GTDB taxonomy): Bacteria > Spirochaetota > Spirochaetia > SZUA-6 > Bin103 > CATQHW01. The sequence goes on from CAZTZA010000001.1 coordinate 46,828, forward strand.
GCTCAGCGGGTCTGGCGTCATGCACGCCGTAAGCAGCCGGTGCAAGAGATGCACCCTATTTACTGGAACAAAAATCCAGATCTTTTTGTGAGTGACACTGAGCAGCCGTATGGGACACCGACTGACCGGCCTTTTATGTGGATCCGTGGGCGACAGCTTGGCGGGCGCACGTTGCTCTGGGGCGGTGTTACCCTGCGGCTATCCGACTACGAACTTAAAGCTGCTGAACGTGACGGATATGGACCATCATGGCCGCTGAGTTACTGTGAGTTGGCTCCATTCTACGATCGTGTGGAGCGTTTTTTGGGAATCCACGGCACAAAGGAGGGCCTTCGACAGCTTCCTGATGGCTGCTTTATAGGCTCTCGGCCGCTTACGCGTGCCGAACGTCATCTATCTTGCGGGGTGGCAGCTGCTTGGCCGGACCGTCGGATTATCCCATCTCGTGGCCTAGCTATTACTCAGCACGGCGGTATTTCAAGCCCGTTGTCAAGCGTTAGCTCTACCATTGCTACGGCATACGCAACTGGTCGACTACGGATCCTTACCGGATGTGTGGCTAGCCACCTTATCCCCAACCGTCGCACTGGAGGAGCTGCTGGTGTCGCATTCGTCGATGCCGAAACTGGCGACGCCTGTTTCGAGCGGGCTCAGCTGATTGTTCTCTGCGCCTCCACAATAGAGACGGTGCGCATTCTACTCACGACACAAAAGGAGCATCCCGAGCTTCCAGTGAGTGAATCTGATTGTATAGGTAGGTATCTGATGGACCATGTCCTGACTGGTACCGTGGTAGAGATGGACGGTATCGCATACGAGTCACCAGCACCTCGCACAGGTGCCGATTCGTTCCTATTGCCACGATATCAGAATCTTGCAGTAGCTGAGCCATACCTCCGTGGCTACGGACTTTGGGGAGGTATCCAGCGCAAAGGGTTCGCCGGTCGTCGCGGCCGACCTGCCCGTGGTTTTGTTGTAGCCCAAGGGGAAATGCTGCCGAGAGCTTGTAACCGGGTGATCTTGGGGGAAAAACGCTGCGCCAACGGGCTAAGGAATATCCATATTGATTGCTCCTGGGGGGAAAATGATCGGGCAATCCATGCTGATATGATGTCTTCGGTAGGAGATATGATGCAGGCCGGAGGCGGACATACGAAGACACTTTTTGATTCAGTCGCCTTCTTGCCTGGACTCCTGGGGCTACCCGGGAGATTGGAGCGGTTCTGGATATCACCGGCTCCTGGATCTTTTGCTCATGAAGTAGGGGGCGCCCGCATGGGCAGTGATCCGGTAGATTCAGTGGTGGACTCACGCAATCGCTGCTGGGGTATGCCAAACGTGCTGATTACTGACGGTGCATGTTGGCCGACCTCAGGATGGCAAGGACCGACTCTTACTATAATGGCGTTGACTGCGCGTGCCTGCATGATGGCGGTCGCTGATCTCCGCCGCAAAGAACTTGGATCAACTGATACGAAACGAAGGGCAAAATATCGGTGAAGCAAACTGAAAAACGGGTCGGCATGGTAGCAGTTGGCTCCTGGGGCGATATTGGGCCTCTCATAACTCTGGGATCAGGCTTGTCCAAGGTTGGGTATGAGGTTCTCATGGTCACGCACGCTGCCTACGCTGACGATGTCTTAAACGCTGGTTTGGACTTTGCGCCGCTAAGCGGTGATCCAGTAACAATCCCGGAGGGTGAGCAAGGCCGTAGATGGATAGAATCGGGTGGTAATGGGCTGGCGTTCTCTGCGCATTTGGTAAGCATCGCTCGTCCACTGCTGATGACACTACTCGAAGAAACGTATGAGGCTTGTCGCTCTTGTATGGCAATAATACATACACCATTTGCATCCTTTGCACCCCATGTCGCCGAGCGGATCGGCGTGCCGGTCATCGTAGTAGGCCAGCAACCCGTGACTCGGACTGCTGCCTGGCGGGCATTTCTCGCCCCCGAAAGCGTGCCTCTCGGTTCCATTGGAAACCGCCTTTCATACCGATTGATGGAGCAGGCGGTGTGGTTGCCTTTTCGATCACAATATCAGCGCTGGCGACGCAATGCTGGAATGCCACTCGCCAGTCCTTTTGGCCTTGCAGACCGCTTGTACAGTGGTCAGACACCGGTGCTTTATGGATTCAGCTCCTTAGTGGTTCCCTCGCCGTCTGATTGGCCTCCTTGGCATCGAGCTACTGGCTACTGGAGTGCCCCGGAACGTTCCGCCTGGAGTAGCTCCGACAGCGAAGTTGAAGCATTTATCGATGCTGGTGATCCTCCGGTTTTTGTAGGCTTTGGCAGCATGACTGCCCGTAATCCAACGCACTTACTTACGGAGGTGGTTAAAGCCCTCCGCAGCGTCGGTCGGAGGGGTTTGCTAGCAACCGCCGCCGGTGCACTGCCAGCAGAGCTGGAGGCATCGGATATGCTAATTGCGAAGGGATTTTCTCATGTGCGTGCCTTGCCTCGAGTAGCCGCAGCTGTGCACCACGGTGGTGCCGGCACGGTTGCTGCAAGCTTGACAGCCGGAATTCCTACTGTGGTGGTACCTTTCTTCGCGGATCAGGTCTTCTGGGGCCATCGGGTAGAGGCGCTGGGGGCAGGACCTGCTTCGTTGCCGGTAGAAAAACTCACTGCTGTAGCACTAGCCGAGCGTTTGCACGCTGCACTCGAGTCAGAATCCATTCTGGTGCGCGCAGCCGAACTCGGAGCGAACCTACGAAAAGAGGATGGGGTAACGACTGCGGTAGAGCTTATCGATCGAGCCCTGGAAGCAGGGTTCGTCAGTGAGTGAGTTCTCTCGCCTACCCCGCCGTCTCCATCAGATCTGGATGCAAGGCCAGGAGGAGCTGCCAGACCGCCTGGTAGAGCTTCAACACACGTGGCAGGAGCTCAACCCGAATTATGAATATCGACTTTGGGATGAAGTGGAACTGAGAGATCTCATCAGATCCACCTACGGGTGGTTTCTGTCAACCTTCGATAGGTACCGCCACCTACACCAGAGGGCTGATGCCGGACGGTTATTTGTTTTACACAAGTACGGTGGATTTTACGCTGACGTGGATGCACGCGCGCTTCGTCCGCTCGACGAGCTCGTGGAATTGGTTCCTCAGGCTCGGATGATAACCTCAGCGCTGCCATTTGCGGGGCTTGACCGCATTGCAGTCAGCTTGGCATGTGGTACACACCAATTGATCACCAACGCTATCCTAGGGATAGAGCCTGGGATGCCAGAGTGGCTACAAGTGCTCAGAAAGCTAAAGAAAAGATCAAACTTTCTAAGGTTCCACAAGGAACTTTCGATCGCCTTCGGTACCGGGCCGATGTTTTTGTCTGGTGCGGTCAATCTCGCTTTTGCTGGTTGCCGAGAGCAAGTTGCGGTCATGCCGGCCCGCATGTTCGAGCGTCGCCTGGGGTACCAGCCGTTTTTCCCGCCTCCGCGGGACGCGTTTATGGATCACTTGATGGACGCTAGTTGGCATTCTCCCTGGCTTCAGCGCGTGCTGCGGTTGTATTACCGTTTGTTGTACAGGAACTGATGGGGGACCGGTTCGTCGGAAGCGAATTGTGAGGATAGCCGGCAGCACTGTAAGGGCTCCGGCAGTGGTGGCAGCGATAGCGATACTGAGCAGGAGACCGAACCTGGCAACGGGCACGAAGGTAGAGCCTACTAGAGGAAGAAGCCCGAAACAGATTGCGCCAGAGGTGATGAGAATTGGTCCACCCGCGTGTGCCACCGCAGAACGCATCGCCTGGGTCCGTTCAGCACCGCAGCCTCGTTCACGTTGATACCAGACTAATAGGTGCAATGCATCATCAATACCTATACCGATCGCAAGGCTAGCTATCATAACTGTTAATGCGTCAAACGGCAGATCAGCGATGCCCATCATTGCCGCGGTTGCTATGATTCCTACTGCTAATGGCGCCACGGCGGCGAGGCCAAGGGCAAAGGAACGAAGCGCAATAGCAGTTAACACCACAACGAGCAATGCACTAGCAATGGTAGTTATCACTTGGTCGCGTCGTAGTAGCTCGGAGAGGCGAAGCGCGAACATGCTCCAGCCCCACAAATCAGATTGGACTTCGGGCAAAGCCTTGTCGACCGACTGACGCACGAAACTGGCGAGCTCTGCCATGCCAGTCTCATACAGATAGCCACCGGTCGAACCGTCCATCACCCACAGGCGGGAGGTCAATGTTTGTCCGTCCGAGCTGAGGCCGGGACCAGTGCGCGAGCGAGCGGTTAGAGTGTTCATACGTGCAGCTAATTCGATCAGCGGGCGGTCATCGGAACCGAGGTCGCTGTTGAATTCAACTCCGACTGCGCGTCGTAATGCCGCAAGACTTGTCGTAAAAGACGATACATGGCTGACGTTTGAGTGTTCAGCCATCTGCTTTTCCAGCTTGGTGACCACAGACAGTATATGTGGCTGCGCGAAGTAGCGGATCGTGTCATCCGGTGCACGCAGCGTGAGATTAAGATCGATGAAGCTACCGAACTCCCGCATAAAAATTGCGTTACCCGCGACAGCCTCGGTGTCCCCGCGAACATTGCCGGCAAAATCGGTTTCGTAGCGGATACGTGGTAATACGGCGATGAATAGGCAGATAACCAAAATGCCTGCACCAAGGGCAAGCCCTGGACGCTTGGTAAGGGTTATCGATAAATGCTGCAAATGCGCTAGGGTGCCGCGCGCTAGAACCTCCGGCGCTTCTGGTTGTTGTTGTCGGTGCAGAGCGCTTAAGATTGCTGGTAGAACGACGAGACAAAGAAAAGCACCTGCACAGACACCAGCTGCAGAAATTAACCCAAATTCGCGCAACCGCGGTATCGTGCTAAGTAGCAAAGTGCTGAAACCCGCGATTGTCGTGAGTGCAGCCAGTGTCACCGGACGCATTACTTCTGCAGCGGCGGAGGGTATATCTCCGGGACGAAGGCGGAAACGAAACGCAAGGTGCACGCCGTAGGAACTAGTCAGGGCTATCACTAGGATCGGCACTACCAAGGTGATGATGCCGATAGGAATACTGGTCAAGCTCATCAAACCTACTGACCAAACGGCGGCGCTCACTGCCACTGCGACCACTGCGATCGTCACCGGCAGTCGGCCCAACGCCGCCAAAAGTGTCAGGATTACCACTGCTATGGCAACTATCCCCAAGATTGGAGGATCTCGGTAAAGTGCTTTAAGAGTCGCCTGATGAAGGGGAATCCAACCTGCCTTAATTACCTGGAAATGGTTGGCCAATGCGTCTAATGAAGGCTGTATAGACGCGAGGAATTCCTGATAGTCAGGGATTACCTCGACGCCGTACACTAGGGCCAACGCCGTCCCGCCATCCGCTATCACTAGATTGCGTGCCTCAGGAGCGTCTTGAAGTGCTGCTTGCAGACGTTCCGCTTCGATGTCGGAACGCGGAGCTCTTCCCCCTGGCATGGCTGGCGCAAGTTGCAGGCGTCCATTTGCAAAACTGAACGACGGGAGGTTCAGCGGTGTGACAGAAGAGACGATCAACGGATGAGAGGAGATAGCCTGATTCGCGACTTCTATCGCCTGCAGGCCAATAGTGCTAAATGGTTCGGCAGCGCGTAGTACGATAATCAGATGGTTAACGTTCTTGTCTACTTGCCCATAAGTGTCGATCAGGCGGTGTGCCGCATCATCGCGAGGAAGTAGACGAAGTACCTCAGGGTTTATATCAACTCGTGCGGCAGCGAACCCTAGAGCCACGGTGATCATAATCCACGCGATGATGATCATTCGAGTATGGCGTAGGAACATTTGCGCTGTCCTAAGCGAGCGTGCTGATGGTTGGGGAGCTATCACGATTCAGTGAACCCCAATATACTCTGAATGCCCGCGCTTCCTGAGGGAGTGCAGGGTATTGGCCTCCCATGGATTTGCACGAATATCAAGCGAAAGCGCGGTTTGCTCAGTACGGAATACCCGTGGCCCGTGGTCTTGTAGTTGAAACGATATCGGAGGCAGAACGAGCGGCTGTCAGCCTTAAACTGCCAGTAGTTGTCAAGGCTCAGGTGTTGATTGGCGGGCGAGGTAAGGCCGGTGGAATTAGGCTTTGCCGGTCCGAAGAGGAGGTGCGTAATGCTGCGAGCGCCATCCTTGGGATGGAGATCCGCGGCCATACGGTGAACACTCTGCTGGTCGATTCTGCTGCAAAGATTGAGAGCGAACTGTACTTGGCGGTGACCGATGACCGCGCTAAACGCCAACCGGTGATAATGGCTAGTGCTTCTGGTGGTATGGAGATCGAGGCGGTAAACCGAGAGACTCCTGAGTTGATCCTTAGGCATCACATAGATCCGCAGATAGGGCTGCGTGACTACC
>CAZTZA010000001.1:53185-58456 GCA_964618015.1 uncultured Spirochaetaceae bacterium
GATCGTTGGTACGGCGTCTGACCTGAAGTTGCCGGTGAAGCTGTGGAAGCCGTTCTTGGCGCTCACTAGGGGGCTGTACGAATGTTTCCGTGGTACTGACTCCACTTTGTGCGAGGTCAATCCGCTCGCAATTGTTCATGAGGGCAAAGAACTGGCTTTGTGCGCGCTCGACGGTAAGATGAGCGTGGACGACAATGCGCTGTTCCGTCACCCAGATTTGGAGGAGCTGCGTGATTTTTCCGCAGAGCCTTCGGGGGAGACCCAGGCTCGTAAAGCAGGTATTAATTACGTGAAGCTGGATGGTCAAATTGGCTGTATGGTGAACGGCGCAGGGCTGGCGATGGCGACGATGGACTTGGTTGGTCATTTTGGAGGTGAGTACGGCATCAGGCCTGCCAACTTCTTGGATGTCTCTGGTGGGGCCAATGCTGAGCAGGTTGCCACCGGCTTACGTATCATTATGGCCGACCAGAAAGTAAGTACCGTCTTGATTAATATTTTTGGTGGTATCACCCGAGGCGATGAAGTAGCGCGAGGCATAATAGCTGCTTTAGCCGAAGTGCCCACAATGCTTCCGATAACAATCCGCCTAGCAGGCACTAACCACGAAGAGGGCATGTTCTTGCTGAAAGAAGCAAACTTCCCCAACGTCGAAGTTGCCCAATCTTTGCAGGCAGCGGCTATGGCTGCCGTAGGTGCTGCGCGAAACTGCTGATGGCAATTTTGATTGGCTCCGGAACACGGGTAATCGTACAAGGTATCACCGGCAATCATGGTCGTTTTCATGCTGGTCAGATGATCGAATATGGGACTGATGTAGTGGCTGGTACCCGTCCCGGCAAAGGCGGCGGGTCGATTCTCCAACGGCCAATATTCGATACGGTCGCGGAGGCCCAGACGCGAACTGGTGCCGACTGTAGCGTAATATTCGTGCCACCGCCGGTAGCAGCAGACGCCATTCTGGAGGCGGTTGACGCCGGTATCCGTCTGGTCGTTTGCATCACCGAAGGGATTCCGATCCAGGACATGCAATTGGTGCGTGCTCGTGTTGACCGCAGCGGCAGTCGTCTTCTTGGCGCCAATTGCCCAGGGCTTTTGACGCCAGGACAGAGCAAGGTTGGAATAATGCCTGGTACCATTGCCGCTCAGGGCAGCGTTGGCGTGGTTTCTCGCAGCGGCACCCTCACGTATGAAGCGGTGTATGCGCTCACCGAGCGCGGCATTGGCCAGTCTACCTGTGTCGGTATCGGCGGGGACCCGGTGAACGGCACTGACTTCATCGATGTCTTGGATCTGTTCGAGCGCGATACGGAGACCGATAGGGTGGTTTTGATCGGTGAGATTGGTGGTACTGATGAGCAGCGTGCTGCTGAGTTCATCCAGCATGAGATGTCCAAGCCGGTCGTAGCGTTCATTGCTGGGCGAATGGCTCCTGAAGGGAAGACCATGGGCCATGCCGGCGCACTGGTAGAAGGCACCGAAGGATCGGCAGGAGAAAAGGTCGATTCGCTTCGTTCGGCTGGGGTGAAAATCGCTGCCCACCCTGAGGAAATCCCCGACCTTGTGGCTGGGTGAATATATATAAACTCCGCTACTGCTCACCCCTCATCACCGCAGGAGAAATATCCCTTCAACGTACTGACCACACGAGGGGATTGTACAGCTTTTTGTTTTGAGACTGGCCCAGCAGCATCGTGTATCACCTTCTTTTATTCCCTCTCAACATAAAAATGCCCCTGGGAAAAGGAGGCTAAACCCCAGGGGCTCGAAGGCGGGACGTCCTTCGTGTAGGTATAAAAGAAAACAATTTTCTCTCTCCGTGGTTACAACGAAGTATCAGTCTTTCGCTTATTGTTAAGAAATGCCATGTCAGACTTGGCAAAGTTTCTTGAGCTTGCCAAGAATCGAAACACCAGCAGAAGTACCAGTCCATAAGTGAGCAGCACGGCAGCGGTGACCCAGTACCCTGCCGCAGTGCCGCTGGCGGCGGTAGCGGCAGGCAAGTTCATTATCATGATCAGGGGGATAGCAAGGAAGAAGGTAAGTCCTGATGCGTAGCAGTAATCAGCAGTTGCTGGAGTGCGAAGCTCGGGATCGACCATTCGCACTAGCGCTATGCCGGTGGTTATGGTACCGGTCAAGCTGCCGTAGAACATTAAGAGCCTCTCAAAAGGGTAGTCGTTAAATAGCCGAGAGGTAATCCAAAATAGGCTCAACACGGTTGAAAAGCCAACGATAAGTGTAAATAAAATAAATATTAGCCAGTATTTAGCTATAACTCCGACCGCAATCGCGGATAGCCCTGCGACAATCATGAAATCGACTGCACCACCCGCGATTCGTGTTAATCCACCGCTATCCAGTACGTGGTCAATACCGAAACGCTTCGCGATTGCACGTACGACTATTGCAGCCAGTAATCCGAAAATAAAGGCGATACCCCACAGGTTGGCGGCCAGACGCTCACCAGTTGGCCCAATAAGGGATAGCAGATGTGTAACTCCGACTATCACACCATAGCTGACAAGATACACTCCGAAAACAATTGCTAACCATAGTGACAGCGAGTCGATGGTCTCCGATTCAGTTCTAAGCCGTGCGCCAGCAGGTCCAGGGACTCCAGCCGGAAGGATGCCCGAGCGACGACCGTATTCGGCTGGTCGTTCGATCCACCCTTGTCTGATGCCGACGTTGATCAGGGCGACGCCGCCTACGCAAGCTATCAAAAAGCCGAGAGCGCCAAAGGTCAGACCGATACTGCCAGCTCCCGCAACGCCCAGTTCCTCCCAACTGCTTCCGATCGCGAATGCTTGTCCTGGTCCCAGCGAGAAGCCGATGGCAGTGAGAATTCCGAAGCTAGAAAATAACTCCGGAAGCACTGTCCAGATTAATACGAAAGTGAGTAGGAAGCCGATCAAACCCTGGATGGTTATCTGTGACAAAATAATTACCATCGAGCCAGTGATTGCTCTCGCATTTCGGCGACTATCTGCTCGCAGTGCAACAGAAATGATAGCTATGTTGAGCAAATGGTATGTAAGATGCTCAACTCCGCCAGTCCCGTGGTTTATGAGCGGAGCTATCCAATTGTAGAACGGAAACAACAACACACCAGCAGTCAGCGCGTTGGGGATCAGGAATCGCTGTAGCAGGGGAATGCACGAACGCAAAGCAGTCGCTATCGTCAAGCCAGCGCCCAACACCCCGAGGTCGACTATAAGCGTCCAAGAGAGCGTCAACGACGGTTCCTATGGTCGCAGGTCGTACGGTGCGTGGGTCAGTGTCTCGACTCCGTCAGGGGTAACGATTACGTCGTCTTCTACGCGTACCCCGCTGCGCAGCTTGTCACTGTAGACTCCAGGTTCGAACGTAATGACGTTGCCTTCCTCGAGTACGCCGTTAGGCCATGCTGGGTTGAGATAGGGCGGTTCGTGCGGGCAGAGCCCGATGCCGTGGCCTAGGTGATGGAACATGCCGCCAGGCGCTATCACATCCATGCGCTCCCGGGCTAGGTTATAGAGATCAATACATGCAACACCCGGCCGTGCTAAGCGTTTGATCTCAGTAAGGGTATTAACTGCTTGCTGGTGAGCACGTATTTGATCGTCAGAAGGTGTGCCCACCGTGAACACTCGGGATGCGTCAGCGAAGTAACCTCGGTAACAGACTCCCAGATCAAGGATCCACAGCTCATCAGCTCGGGCGGGTCGGCGCCGTGGTGCTCCTCCCGGCGATCCGCACTGGAAGTCTTGCCCGAATCTCAGTGGCAGCTCGCCTGCCTCAAGGACTACGGCGGCGGAAAGCTCGTTGTAAAGTGACAATTCGTCCAGCCCTGGTTCAATGACCTCAGCTGCACGTGAATAGGCGGCATCGATACACCGTGCTGCTACTTTGATCAAGTCCACCTCATCACTGTCCTTGCGACTGCGTAATCGCAAAAGATCGGGTGTAACGTCCGTAAACGTAGCTTCGAGATTCTGAAGTACAGCAGCGCCGAGCACTCCCTGATCGAGGCCTACTCGGCGAGCTCCGGTGAGCTCCGGGGCGAGCAATTTTGCTATCCCAGTGGCCTGATCCAGCCGGATTGTCGCATTTGTTTGAGCTTCCGCGGTACGTATCTCGTCGACGCTATTATTATCTTCTTGGGGCTCGCTGGAAACCAATACCGAATGGTGGGCGCTTATTGCTACGGCGCTAAGGGCAAACCATGGAGTCAAAGAGCCGGTTACATAATAGATATGGCACGGATCTGTCAGCATCAGCAGGTCAAGACCATGCTTCGTCAGCAGGGCACGAACACGGTTAAGTCGCTGGGAACATCCTTCGATAGTTAACATAGGGAGATTCTATCTCACTAGCTCCTTGCATGCTGTACTATTTTTTGGGTACCAAAACGTAATGATTGTTCTTATTATCATAGGTGCGGTCCTGCTATTATTGCTGGCAATTTTTCTGATTGAGCCGGCAATCTACGCTTTGCTATACAGTTTGGTCGCGCCACTGTTCGTGCGCAATCCACCGTTTGTGAACATGAACAGGGTTTTTCCAGGGCATCGGTTGATCGAGGAGGCCTACTCTGTCATTCGAGCTGAGGCCGAGGCGTTGCTTGCGAACCCTGATCAGATTCCCAAGTTCCACGAAGTTGACCCCTTACAGACAGCCATCTCAGGGAGGGATGAGATTCCTTGGCGTACTCTCTTTCTCAAAGGGTACGGGGTCTGGCACGAAACAAACACAAGACTGGTTCCAAAGACGGTCGCTGTCTTGCGGCAGCTCCCCGAAGTAGATACAGCTATGTTTTCGATCCTGAGCGGCGGCAAACACATTCCGTCCCACCGTGGTTTCTACAAGGGTGTGTATCGGTACCATCTAGGCCTGATCGTTCCAGATGACGCTCCGGTCTACATCATCTGTGGCGGTCAAGAGTATCATTGGCGGGAAGGCGAAGGGGTTTTGTTTGATGACACCTACCAACACGAGGTATGGAACAAAAGCTCTCAGCCCCGGATAGTACTATTCTTAAACGTTTTGCGTCATGCAGATCTGCCACCATGGTTACGGCCCGTGAACCAGCTTGTTCGCTCAATGATCAAGCGCTCACCTAAACTCAGGCGTGCTGCCAAGCGGGCGGAGGTAGCGATGGATGCTTGAAGCCGATAGCTACAGGTCGCTAAACAGCTGGTCAAGTTTTTTTCGAGCATGACCTGACCGATTGTCAGAGAGTGATTCAGACCCGGAACCGGCATGGATCTTGAAGTACTCGCAGAAGTT
>CAZTZA010000001.1:58466-83654 GCA_964618015.1 uncultured Spirochaetaceae bacterium
GACACCGGCTCGGCAATAGACTCGCGGCACTCCATATGGACTGAGATGTCGTAGAAGCGGCAATTTAGACAGACATGAGAATCTTTGCCGCAGTTCGGGCAGACGGTCGTACGGAAAATTTCCGCTTCCGGATCGAAAGTTGTAGCACATGCAAAGCAAGCTCCCATATCCGCCGTGCAATTATAGGGGTGAGAATGGATCCAGACAATCGTGCACTGTCGGCAAGAGAATTTTCAGATAGAAATGAAGCTATTTCGCTCCGGTTCAGCCTGTTTTGAGTGGTGACTCGTATCATCAGAATACCTGTCGGGAGAATCCGACCGACATGCTTCATGGATTAGCGAACAGTGACATCGATCCCGGAACGTACTTTCTGCATCCTGGTATCTGAGCTTGCGTCGGATACGAGGGAACAGTAGGCTCGGTAGATGAGCACGAATTCTGCGCACCCCCGATATCTGGACGCTATCACAGCACTTTTCGTTACTACGCTGGTGGTGTCGAATATCATCGCAGGCAAGCAGGTGGAATTCACGGCCACTCTAGTTCTGCCGGCAGCTGTGATTTTGTTTCCCTTGACCTACATCCTCGGAGATGTCCTCACTGAGGTATATGGGTATCAGCGTTGCCGTCGCGTAATCTGGATCGGCTTCTCCTGCAACGCACTAGCAGTAGCTGCTATAGCGATTAGTAGTTGGCTGCGACCTGCTGGATTCTGGGATGGCCAGGACGCTTACGTTCTTATTCTGGGGGCAGTACCTCGTATTGTTGCTGCGTCTCTTATTGCTTATTTGGTAGGCGAGTTTGTCAACTCATACGTCCTGGCTAAGCTCAAGGTTGCAACTGTCGGTCGGTTGCTTTGGCTACGCACTATTAGTAGTACGGTACTAGGCCAGCTGGTTGACTCTGGCGTATTCATTACCGTGGCTTTCCTAGGCATTTTTCCGGCTAGCCAAGTGCTTCGTCTGGTGATTGCTCAGTGGTTGTTCAAGGTAACATATGAGGTGGTAGCGACTCCGCTGACCTACGCTGTGGTGGGTTGGCTAAAGCGGCATGAAGGTAGTGACCATTTCGACACGGCGACAAATTTCACGCCACTGAGCTTGCGCATAGGTTCTAAATGACTGAGGGTTCCATCGGCGACGATCTGACCCTGCTTGGCAAAGAGGGTGGCACTACCCCATCAAAATTTCTGGAGACCTTTCCCAATCGCCATTTAGACCGTCCTTATTTAGTGAGCCTTAAGTGTCCTGAGTTCACTTGTGTCTGTCCGATGACGGGCCAACCTGATTTTGGGACGATATCGATCCGTTATATTCCCGACAAGCGGATTCTTGAGTCGAAGTCGCTGAAGCTTTATCTCTGGTCATTTCGAAACGAGGGAACTTTCCATGAGCACGTCACCAACCAAGTGCTCAATGAGCTTGTCGCTGCATTGCAGCCGATTGCGTGCGAGGTAACTGGTGACTTTGGAGTTCGCGGTGGTATTTCCATCACGGTGCGCGCCTCGTTCGAGCAGCAAAATAGTGGCGGTTGGTCTGTACTGCCTGAAGAAAGTCCCTGAACAATCGAAGAGTGTGGAGTAGCATAGACTCCCTGGATCTATTTCAGCGTATTCTTGGGGCTATCTTCGATCGTGCGCGTCCCAGAGATTAAAGTGGCTTGCCCTGCTGCGCCAGCGCGGCGATGATACGCACCGGATGATTCAGTCAGTTTTGAACGTGGTAATCCTATGAGCGATCAGCGGCTCGCGATCTTAGGGGGTGGTCCCGGTGGTTATGCTGCAGCGTTTCTGGCGGCAGACCTTGGCTTGTCGGTAACGCTAATTGACGAAGCCCCCAACCCCGGTGGGGTGTGTCTATATCGCGGCTGCATTCCGTCGAAGGCTCTGCTCCATGTTGCCAAAGTTATCGGCGACGCTCAGGAGGCTGAAGCTTGGGGGGTGCGTTTCACTAAACCAAAAATTGACCTGAACAAGGTCCGTGACTGGAAGGAGTCAGTCATTGGTCGGATGACTGCAGGCTTAGGCTCCCTCGCTAAGCAGCGCAAGGTGACGTTGCTACAAGGTCAGGGGCGCTTTATGAGCTCTAGGGAGATTACGGTAACTACCGAAAACGGCGAGCAGCGCGTAGCTTTTGACCATGCTATTATTGCTACTGGATCGCGCCCGGCAGTAGTGCCGGCGCTGGCGATTGATTCCGACCGCGTCCTTGACTCTACCTCTGCGTTAGAACTAACAGATGTGCCGAAGCGGCTCTTGGTGGTCGGAGGTGGCTATATCGGGCTCGAGCTCGGCAGTGCTTATGGGGCGCTCGGTAGCGCCGTGACTGTAGTCGAAATGACGGATGGATTGTTGCCTGGCGTCGACCGCGACTTGGTCGATATCCTGGAACGTCGTCTGAAAGGCTCACTCAAAGCAATTCATACCGGTACTCGGGTTGACGCAGTCGAAGATAGTGACAAGGGATTGTCAGTTACTTTTTCAGGGGCGGAGAGCGGAACAACGCACTATGATCGGATGTTGATAAGTGTTGGTAGAATACCAAATACTGAGGATATAGGCCTTGAGAAGACAAAGGTTATAGTCGATGATGGCGGTTTTATTGAGCACGACGATCAGCAGCGTACTGATGATCCTGCTATATTCGTCGTGGGGGATGTTGCCGGCCAGCCGATGTTGGCTCATAAAGCTTCTCACGAAGGACGTGTGGCAGCTGAGGTGGCAGCTGGTAAACGGGTTGCCTTTGAACCTCAGGCAATTCCGGCAGTCGTTTTTACTGATCCGGAGATAGCTTGGTGTGGGCTAACTGAGACCGAGGCACAGGAGACTGGTCGTGATGTGGAGGTGGCTCGCTTTCCATGGGGAGCCTCTGGTCGAGCGACTACTCTGGGTCGCTCAGAAGGGTTCACCAAGCTGCTAATTGATCGCAGAAGCGAACGGGTAATAGGTTGTGGAATCGTCGGTCCTGGTGCCGGTGAGCTCATTGCCGAAGCCGTGCTTGCGATCGAGATGGGGGCCGTCGCAACCGACGTGAGGTTGACTGTCCATCCTCATCCCACCCTTTCCGAAACAATGATGGAGGCGAGTGAAGTCATGTTCGGAACTGCTACCCATATATTCCGGCCAAACCAGTAGGTAACCTTGACCGTAGTCGTGTCGTGTACCACTCTGCGCTAGTGGTCGATACTACTCTGATCTTGCAAACTGGCCAGTGAGGGCTAACCTCAGTCGCAGCGAGCTGCTGGATTTGTTGCACCACCGGCGTAGCGAGCGCTATGTGCATTCGGTGGCTACAAAGGTTAACCGTCACCTATTTAGTTCCTGTTTCGATAAGGTAGAACTCGAAGGGCTGGATTCTGCTATGGAGCGCTTGAATTCGGGAGAACGACTAGTCTTCATCCCCAATCACCAAAGCGAGTATGACTGGATGATGTTGCAGGCACATCTGACGCTGAACCGGATCCGTGCCGCTGTCCAAGCCGGGGATAACTTGTTCATCGGTCCTCTTGATTCCTTCCTACGCAAATGCGGTGCATTCATGGTGATACGAGATAGGCGTGCCTTCTACGCGCGAAGATGGTTGGCAAATTGGGTGTTAAAGACTCTCGGTTCTCGCCCAGTGGTAGTGACTCGCGATCAGTACAATCGTCTGTACCTTGACCAAGTAAAGCGGGTGTTCGGCCGTGACGGACTGCATTTGATGGTTTTTCCTGGATATGAGACTGATGAGTTCACGGGCGAAGTAAAGTACGGCCGCTCTTACTCTGGGCGGTTGAGTCCACTTTCTCCCTTGGTTTTTCTGACGATCCGCAACGCCCTACGCGATTTGGGCATTGAAAAGGCAAGCTATATTCCGGTCAATATCTCCTATGAGCGAGTTCCAGAAGACATGATATTCCGTTCTTATCGCGCTGAATCACGCAAGAGCAAAATTGCTAAATATGTTTATGATAACTACTACGCTTTCGTGCGGGTACCGATGATGCGTCGTATTCGAAACCAACGCTCGCGGGTAGTTATAAAATTCGGTGAGGCGATAAGCGCTGATCTACGCACTCGGGCTAAGGACGTGGCTGCTATGCTCTACCAGCAACTTTCCCGGATGATTCGAGTCTATGAAAGCACTGCAGTATTCGCATCACTTGGTAACCGCTATCATATTTCTAGAGAGGAATTAGAAGAGAGGGTCGAGGCTACCGTACGCTTAGCTGACAGCGCTGGCCTGGATACTAGTCCACTCTACCGTGACGGTAAGCGTAAGTCCCTTGAAGAACTACTTGAGCGAACGGCGATGCTGTTTAACTATCCCCGCATACCAATTATAGCTACTAAGGCGTATCAGACTCTTGAATATGATGAAAGAGAGGTTTTTATCCACCATCCGCATTTGGCTTCCTATTATGGCAACAAATTGAGTCATTTGAGCACGGTATGAGCACTATCAAGGTCCCTCCAGCGCTCAGTGAATTAAGCGACGTCTCTGATCCCGGAGAACGCTACCGGACGCTCCCAGACGGATATCAACTAGGGCAGGCACGCTACATTATCATCACTGGTAGTGTCATGAGTGGCTTGGGCAAGGGCATTTTTTCTGCTGGCCTTGCACGCCTGCTGGCAGATCGAGGATTTTCTACCAACCTCATCAAGATGGACGGCTACTACAATGAGGATGCGGGTACCTTAAGTCCTTTCCGCCATGGCGAGGTGTTCGTCCTGGACGATGGTACTGAGTGTGACATGGATATCGGTACCTACGAACGGTTTATGGGTAAGAGCCTTTCACAGCACAATTATTTTACGAACGGCCGCCTAAGCCAGCGAATAAACGCCCTGGAGCGCAGCGGCCAGTTTTCTGGCTCCGACGTACAATTCTTTCCGCACGTAACCGGTGAGTTAGTACGATTCGTGCGCGAGTCCACACAGGCATCCGGCGCTGAGATTACGCTCGTGGAGATCGGTGGAACTGTAGGAGATGAAGAGAACCGTCCCTATATCTCCGCGATGAATGACCTTGCTTACCAGGAGGGGGAGAGTGGCGTCTTCTTCATCAATCTAGTGTGGATCATCGAGGCGCGTCACCTTAACGAGCAGAAAAGCAAGGCAGCGCAGCATGGTACTCAGCTTCTGATGCAAATGGGTGTCAAACCGCAGATGCTGGTCTGCCGGTCCGAAAACGCGGTCGAGATTGGGGTACGGCAAAAATTAGCAGACCGGCTACGGATGCCGATAGAAAGCGTCATTGATTTGCACAACCAAAGCTCTGTATATCGTGTGCCTAGCCACTTACGGGAACAGCACGTAGATGAAATCTGTTTACAGTACTTTGGTCTTGGAAGGTCAGAACCATGCCCAGAACGGAAAGAGGATGCGAATATTGTCCAGGCGCGCTCGTCTGGCGTCGCCGGGCTTCAGGGTTACTTAAACGCCCTTATGCACCCGCTCCGGACGCTGAGGATTGGCATTGCTGGCAAGTACCTGGGACCCCGTGATACCTACGCTAGCATTCACAATGCTTTGGAACATGCAGGCACTGCACAGCAGGCTAAGATCGAGGTTATAGATGTGCCGTCGGATTTAATTGATGAGGTGGGATCAGCGGTCCGACGGGAAGAGCAAGCGGCTGAGTATTTGGATCTTTTAGACGGCATCATCGTACCAGGTGGCTTTGGTCGACGGGGCTGGGAGGGAAAGATCGCATGTATCAATTATGCTCGCCAAAACGGCTTGCCGACGTTAGGTATCTGCTACGGATTCCAGGCAGCGATGGTGGAGTTTGCTCGATATTGCTGTGGTCTAGAGACAGCAAATACTATGGAGGTCGACCCCACCACTGAATCACCGGTCATTCTGCTTATGCCGGAACAATATAAGCTTGAGGGGATCGGTGGATCGATGCGTCTAGGTAGTAGGACTGTTGGGCTCCATTCCGACTCGTTGGCAGCACAACTTTATCAAGCGGAGAGCATTCAGGAGCGGTTTAGGCATAGATATGAGTTCAACCCTTTGTACCGAGCGTTGTTCGAGGATCACGGAATGATGTTTTCTGGTTGGGCTCCGGGCCAACAGATCGTACAGGTGGCAGAGCTTCCAGACCATCCGTTTTTCATCGGCGTTCAATACCATCCAGAATTCCTAAGCCGTCCTGGATCGCCAAGTCCAGTATTCACAGGCTTAATCACCGCCAGCATAGCTTATGCTAAGGCGGAAGGTTCTGAGGCCTCGATGGCTTCTCATAAGGCTGGGTAGGCCCAGTGTCGGTCACTGCGATTGTCGGCGCAAATTGGGGCGACGAAGGGAAAGGAAAGCTTACCGATGTGCTGGCGCGAGAATCGGACTATGTCGTGCGTTTCCAGGGAGGGAGTAACGCGGGTCACACTATCATCAATGACCGAGGGACTTTTGCTCTACACTTGATTCCAGCCGGGGTGTTCTACGAATCTGTTACTAACGTAATTGGGCCTGGTGTAGCACTGGGTGTCGGTGCGTTGTTTCACGAACTAGACGGTCTTGCTGATAGTGGGGTCAAACCTCGGTTGTACGTCTCGGACCGTGCCCAAGTTCTGTTTCCGCATCACAAGTTACTTGATGAGCTTGAAGAGGAACGTCTGGCCGACCAGAAATATGGTTCGACCAAATCCGGGATTGCACCCTTTTATGCTGACAAATACCAAAAAATTGGCGTACAGGTGGCCGATTTGTTCGACGCAGGTCGTCTCCGCGAACGGTTGAGATTAGCGTTGTCAACCAGAAACGTGCTTATTCAGCATCTTTACGGCCGCAAGCCAGTTGATCCGGACAAAGCTGCGGATGAGCTCTTGGTATTTTCTGATCGGTTGCAACCGTTAGTTTGCAATACTACTGCTCTGCTGAATCGAGAGCTAGCTATAGGGAAACGGGTGTTAGTGGAAGGACAGCTAGGTGCGCTGCGAGATCCGGACCACGGGATCTATCCATTCTCTACCTCTTCGAGTCCGCTTGCTGGGAACGCAGCCGTTGGTGCAGGGGTCCCTCCGCATGCAATTTCACGTGTGGTAGCGGTCGTCAAGGCGTATTCTTCTGCTGTCGGTGCTGGACCGTTCGTGACCGAGCTCCATGGCACGGATGCGGAGGAGTTACGTGCGCGTGGCGGACACGCTGGTGAGTATGGCGCTACCACTGGCCGTCCGCGTCGCGTCGGGTGGTTTGACGCTGTGGCAACTCGCTATGGCTGTATGGTGCAGGGTGCTACTGAGGCTGCTATTACTAACTTGGACTGCCTAGGCTACCTATCCGAGATTCCACTATGCACTGCCTACGATGTTGACGGTATTCATAGTGCTGAATTTCCAGCGACTGCTCTATTGGAACACGCGAGGCCGGTTATTGAGACATTGCCTGGCTGGTTGACTGACATCAGTACTGTGCGTACCGCAGCTGGTCTGCCATCAGCAGCGCGTGCGTACGTCGACAGGCTGGAACAGCTCATTGAGACTCCAGTGCGCTGGGTCTCGAATGGGACTCACCGAGACCAGATCATTGAATTGTCGTAGATGACTAACCGATTATGTGCCACCCTGTTTGAGGTAAATAAGCCAACCTACCACTAGGCACGCGACGCCAGCTATCGCGAGGCGGACTGCCACCTCAGGTGTTGGCTGATAGTCGGGAAAAAGACGGGAGAACATACCGGCGAAATCCAAGATGGGCAACGCAAGCGTGAATGACGCAGCACTCAGTAGTAATAGCCCGACAGCTACCAGCAATCCGTGCACGGCTCAGATGGCTACTACCGCTTCAACCTCAACGCGATACCCTCCTGGTGGGGCAGCTTGGATCGTGCTACGAGCTGGCTGGGGCTCAGGAAAGTAGTCTTTGTATATCTCGTTTAGTTTAGAAAAATTGTTCATATCCTCGAGAAATACAGTGGTCTTTAAAACCCTGTCCATGCTGGAACCAGCAGCCTCAACCTGCATACGCAAATTAAGTAACATCTGATGGGTTTCAGCTTCGAATGAATCGCGTACAGGCTGCCCGGTTGCAGGGTTGATGGCCACTTGGCCGGAGATAAAAGCGATGTTCCCGTAGCGAATGATTGGTGAGTAAGGTCCGCCCGCCGGCGGACTGTTTGGAGCAACGATAGCTTCTCGTGTCATGCTATAGATCATAAGCTGGTCTGCTATGCTCTGCCAGCGAAAAATACGCCCGAGGTAGACTTAAACGCAATGGATATATATGCGGTAGTACCTTCTCCTGGCTCGGTCAGTGGATCTGTGACGGTTCCCGGGTCGAAGAGTCTCACTAATCGCGCGTTGATAGTGGCAGCGCTGGCAAGTGGTCGCTCAACCTTGAGGGGAGCTCTGTTCAGCGACGATACCGAGGCCTGTATGGAAGGTCTATCGCAGCTCGGTATCGGTGTCGAGGCAGATCCCGGTCGGGATAGCATTACTGTGATTGGAGCGAACGGCACCGTTCCCGCCACATCATCTAAATTGGATGTAAGGTATTCCGGAACTGCGGCACGCTTTCTCACAGCGGTAGCGGCCTCAGGCAATGGCGTCTACTGCATCGATGGTGCAGCGCGTATGCGTGAGCGACCAATGGGCGATCTGCCTGCTGTCCTATCTTCTGCCGGAGCTCGTTTTCGGTTTCTGGGTAAGCGCAATCACTTGCCGTTTGAACTCACGGCAACGGGCTTTCCCTCGGGGCGGATCGAGTTGACTGCTGTACACAGCAGTCAACCAGTATCGGCAATGCTACTGTGCGCGCCGGCAACTGGCAGGTCGACCACTATTGTCTTGCACGGCACGGTACCTTCGGAGCCTTTCATTGACATGTCGATAAAGGTCATGCGGGACTTCGGTGTAGTTGTCGACAGGCCTGAGCCAGGAGTATTCAAAATCTCAGCCGGTGCCGGATACAATGCACGTACTTACGATATCGAACCAGACGCGACCAACGCATCTTATTTCATGGCTGCCGCAGCTCTTACTGGAGGAACAGTGAGTGTGCCAGGGCTCACCACTGATTCAGCACAAGGTGACATAGCGTGTGCCGGCATACTGAGACGGATGGGATGTCAGGTTCGCGAGGAACACAGTGGTATCACGGTCACCGGACCTGCAAAGTTGCGCGGGATAGAGCTTGACCTCAACGCTGTTTCTGACCTCACTCCTACGTTCGCAGCGATTGCTCCTTTTGCTGACTCGCCGGTAACAATTCGTAATGTGGCACATATACGCCTACAGGAAACTGATCGGATCACTGCGCTCTGTACCGAACTGCGGCGTCTCGGTGCATCGGTCTCAGAACATGAGGATGGTCTTCGCGTTGAACCGTCAGCACTGCATCCTGCGCCCATCAGCACTTACGAAGATCACCGCATGGCGATGGCATTCGCCGTAACGGGTCTGCGTGTGCCAGGGCTGACCATTCTCGATCCTAGCTGTACAGCGAAAACCTTCCCAGGCTTCTTCGATCACTTCACTGCTCTAACAAGGGCTGCACCGGGGTAGCAGGGATCCATGTTCATCTGTCTCATCCGGGGGCGGATTCAAGGAAATGGCGGCCATAGTTAACTGCTATGGGTCTAACTTGGAACACGACTATTTTTGATTAATATCCTAATCGCTGCTTAACCAATAGACCTTCTATCAATTTAGTCAGTCTGGAACACCAGCCGAACGCCGCAATTAGCGGTGGAGCTATCTGGCGTATTTGCAGTCCGGGCGCCAACGCGATAACGATTACAATATGAGTGATGGCAGAGGAACGAACCTCCCTTCATCACCTTTCTGCGGCCGCGAGCAGGTCCCTGGGGGTCAACTTGTTCTTCCGGTTGATGGTCTGTGGAAAACCAGTTAGAGCACCATTCCCATACGTTGCCGGACATGTTATATAGCCCAAATTCGTTGGCTTTGAATGCATCCACCGGTGCCCGGCCGGCGTAGCCATCCTCAGCAGTGTCCTGATCTGGAAAAGTTCCCTGCCAGATATTGCAGTGATGATCACCTCCTAGGAGTAGCTCATCACCCCAGCAGTAGATTGCCTGCTCTATGCCCCCACGAGCTGCAATTTCCCATTCTGCCTCGGTGGGTAAGCGCCCGCCTTCAAACCGAGCGAGAGCTACTACATCATTCCAGGTCAAATGCACGGCTGGTTCGTCGAGTCTTCCATCTAATGAGGTGCCGGGACCTTCCGGGTTCGCCCAGTAAGCACCTGGTACTCCGTGCCACCAAATGACTCCTGGTACGGTACGCACTTCACGTGAAGCTGTGACTGCCTCCGGCACATGTGAGTGAAATACGTATGACCAGCCGAAAAGTTCTGCTTCGGTGATGTAGCCGGTGCTTGCTACAAAGTGCGCGAATCGGTAGCCGGTTACGCAAAACGCGTCGCATATGAATGGACTGATGAACACCTTGCGGACTGGTCCCTCGCCGTCTGCAGGGAACCCGTCAGCGTTATCAGTTCCCATAAGGAATTCGGCTCCAGTGATTAACAAGCGCGAATTTAACGACTCGCACCGCCGCCGTTCAAAGTCGCTGATCTGCGACAAGAGTCGGTGGGCGGTAGGCGGTCCGACTGCGGCTTTCGGAGGGAGTGTCGATCGGCTGCCCCGTGTCAACAGTGGACTATCCGCTATTCCTCGTTGGGGGCCGCAGCAATCAATAGCCATTGCTCAACTCAGCGCACGGCTCTCTACGGGCCTTCAGCGGTGTCCCGGTAATAGGGTATTGCACGGTCCTTACGCCATTTTTACAGTGTCTATATGCTTCTGGTCCACACGTCTGAATAATGGAATCCACTATGCCTCCGGTTGCTGCAATTCGCGATGCGCTTACCTATATCGCGCGGTTCCGTGGACGTCTGGTCGTGATCAAGGTTGATGACAGCATTTTAGAGTCACCTATGGCCCGGATACTTGTCCAAGATATCGTTCTTATGCGGCGCTTGGGGATCAACTCCGTCGTAGTGGCTGGCGCCCGTAATGTGATCAATCGAGCCCTTAAACGCGCAGCGATTTCCTCCCGTTACCACCGTGGCTTGCGGGTTACTACCGACGCGATGATGGATCATGTGATGCATGAGGTGTCTGTTTTGAACACGCGTCTAATGTCGCTGTTTTCTGAATGTGGTGGCCAGGCTGCATCCGGCAACTGGATCCAATCCCGGTCACTTGGCATTGTTGATGGTGTCGACTACGGCCGGTCGGGCAGCGTTGATCGAGTCGACAATAGGCTGATTCGCGCGCTGATCGATCGCGAAGTTGTACCGATAGTTAGTACCATTGGCTGGAACACGGTGGGCACCGTTTATAACTTGGGTAGTGACGACTTGGCTATTGCCATTGCCACTACAATGCAGGCTGCCAAGCTGTTTGTAGTCACTGATGCTCCCGGTATCATGAGTCCGCCGGGCTCGCAGGAACAAGCTGCCAATCCTCCTCGACGTATTTCTGGCGCTTACTCCACGATCACCGTGGAAGAAGCAGTTGCCCTGGAAGACTCTAACTCAGCTATGGACAACACCACGCGCGGACTGTTGAGGATGGCAGTTGCTGCCTGTCGATCAGGAGTGGAGCGGGTTCATGTGGTTGATGGCACACGAGATGGTGTCCTCCTCGAGGAAGTCTTCTCCGCTGGAGGTTCTGGAACGATGGTTTACGCCAACCGGTTTACAGATTTCGAAGGTGCTATCCCCGAGGACGTGGCGTCTATAATTAGCCTGATGCAGCCGCTGGTAGCTGAAGGTTTATTAGTAGAACGGTCCTCGCAGCAGATTGTTGCAGCGATCGACGATTGGATGGTCTATAGAGTAGACGACACTATACAAGGATGCAGTGGACTGGATCGATTAGGAGGTAAGGACGCGGAAATTGTTGGCTTGGCTGTTAACCCCCCATATCGAGCTGCAAACGTTGGCCGGAGACTGGTTGAATTATTGCTGCGAAGAGCCAGTGACATAGGCATGGATCGCGTTTTTGTACTGACGACGCAGGCAATTGATTTTTTTCAGGAGCTAGGTTTTCAGGACGCAGATCTGAACGCGTTGCCGGCGGTCCGGCGCAGCCTCTATAATGATGGGCGCGGTTCCCGCATCCTCATGACAGATCTCCGGCAGGCGGTATAGATTGTTTCGGCGGGGATCCATCACAACGGGGACCCGAACCGATGACCAGCTCTAAGCACGACCTCGGTTTCGTTGGCGCCGGTACCATGGCGCTGGCGTTAGCACGGGGCATACGCGCGGCCGATCTTGCAGGTACTATTACCGTCTACGATCCAGACCCAGAGTGTCTCCGGAGTTTTTGTGCCGAGGTAGATGCGATAGGCGTCCGCGACAACGGGTCAGTAGCCTTGGCGGCTCCAATCCTGTTCCTTGCGGTTAAGCCGCAAGATATGGAGAACGCAACTTCAACGCTTGCCATGGGAGACGGAAGCCTGGCCGACAAGTTGGTGGTCTCGATTGCTGCTGGCGTGACCCTCGATAGGCTTTCTAGTTGGCTGCCTGATGCACGTCTGATTCGAGTGATGCCTAATACGCCCTGCTAGGTTTCTGAAATGGCAGCAGGTTTCTCGCTCGGCGCGACTGCTACGGACCGCGACTCGACAATAGTAGGTGATCTGCTGGGTGCACTAGGGGTAGCGCTGGAGGTGAAGGAGGAGCATTTGGATGCCGTAACTGCACTATCCGGTTCGGGGCCAGCGTTTTTTGCAGGCCTATTGCAGGCCTTTATCGACGCTGGCCAGTTTTGTGGCCTTCCCATCGAAGTCGCTCGTGAGCTAACGCTGCAGACGGCCAAAGGTACGGCTGTGCTCCTGCAAGAGCGCGGCTGGGAACCTATGCAACTAATCGAAATGGTCAGTTCCCCTGGCGGTACTACTGTTGCTGGCCGCGGCGTACTTGAGTCTTCCGACATTCCGGAAGTCATTGCTAACACGATTAAAGCTGCCACCGCTCGCGGGCAGGAACTGGCAGGATCCTGATCGATATGGAATTGGCTTCGCTAAGTGCTGATAAGCTGACCATGGAACAGGCAGCTCGTAGTGCTCGCGCTGCTAGTCGGCGCCTACGTGGCATGTCCGCAGAATTGCGTGATGCTGCACTTCGACGTATTGCCCAACAGATTCAAGGAGCTCGCAAGGAGATTCAGGCAGCTAACGATAGAGATTTGAAACGAGCCGGAGCAGAGCAAATTGCGAAACCGCTTATTAGTCGGCTCAGTTTGGCAAACTCCAAAATAAGAACAATAGATGAAAGCCTGCGGGACGTAGCGGCGGCACCTGACCCTTTGAATAAAGTACAGGTCATGCGCCAACTCGACGACGGTCTGATTCTGTCGCAAGTGACAGTTCCTATCGGTGTGCTGGGGGTAATTTTTGAGTCTCGTCCCGACGCGTTGGTTCAGATCGCATCACTGTGCATCAAGTCTGGGAACGCCGCTATTCTCAAGGGTGGCTCAGAAGCTGCTGAATCTAACCAGGCACTATACGACTGCATCCAAGAGGCGTTGATCGCTACCGATTCTGGCTTTAATGGGGCCCTGCATTTAGCGACCAGCCGGGATCAAATCGACGATCTGCTGCGTATGGATGACTTGGTTGATCTGATCATCCCGCGTGGTTCACCAGAGTTAGTACGCAGTATCCAGGACCGTACTCGTATTGAGGTACTAGGACACACAGACGGCATCTGTCAAGTTTACGTCGATGCAGCCGCAGATATAGATCAGGCCTTGGCGATTATCGTTGATGCTAAGACAGAATATCCAGCCGTCTGTAATGCAGTAGAAACGCTGCTGGTGCATGTTGATGTCGCTGAAGTTCTGCTTTCACGGCTGCAGCCGTTGATAGGTAACGTGGAGTTACGCGGGGATGAGCGTGTACAGCAACTTATAGATGTTCAGGCTGCTTCGGACGATGACTGGGACACGGAGTATCTGGACCTGATCTTGTCGATCAAAGTAGTTGACGACCTACAGGAAGCAATTGCTTTCATCAACCGGCATGGGAGCGCCCACACGGACGCTATAGTGACTAGTGATTGTCGTACAGCCGATTCGTTCTTTGCACAAGTGGACTCGTCGTCGGTTCTTTGTAACTGTTCAACCCGTTTCGCCGACGGTTATCGCTTTGGACTGGGGGCAGAGGTGGGTATTTCTACAAATCGTATCCACGCTCGTGGTCCAGTTGGCGTAGATGGACTTACAACCTACGCCTATCGCTTGCAGGGGACCGGGCACGTGGTGGCTGACTACACGTCAGGAGCACGTAGTTTCCAACACCGTGATCTGGTGAGAAAGGACAACATTACGGGCTGATTGATGCGGGTACTCATTAAGATCGGAACAGCGGTTATTGGATCAGGATCACAACTCAATCGAGATTGGCTGCGTAATAAGGTAGGCGAAATAGCTGCACGACTATCTGGTGGCGATGAGGTGCTCCTAGTCAGCTCGGGAGCAGTTGCGGCTGGCATGGAGGTAGTGGGCAGGGCCAAACGTCCTACTGAATCTCTGGAGTTGCAGATGCTGTCCGGAATAGGACAAATTCCACTCGCTAATTGTTATCGAGAGCTGTTTGCGGAGCACGGAGTGCACGTTGCTCAGGTACTGTTGACGCATTACAATTTTGACAGTAGGCGTGAGGAGAAAACGATCCTGCGCATTCTTAGCTCGCTATTATCTCGCGGAATTCTTCCAGTCATCAACGAGAACGATCTGGTGGACAAGGAAGAGTTTGACTCTCGTGGGCACTTTACTGATAACGATATTCTTGCCGCGCTGGTAGCCATCGGCGCTAAACCTGACTTGGTTGTTATCTTGACCAATGTCGATGGTTTGCATGCAGGTGGGGAGGACGGACCGTTAGTTCCAATTGTCGAATGCATCGACGACGACATACGAGCGCATGCTTCTAAGGGGGTGCATCCACTGGGATTGGGCGGCATGCTGTCAAAGGTGGAGGCAGCAAAGATGATTACCTCAAATGGAATCGAAGTGGTAATCGGAAAGGGCGACGCATCGCTCGACGGGCTAATTAACGGTTCCGCCCCACGAACCGTCTTTCGAGCTCAACGCCGTATCGCCCAAAGCTGATCGATACTCATATGCTTGTAAGGCACATCGTTGAAGCGGTAATCCTGGCGATTGCCGTCGCGTGTCTTAATCTTTTGGTGCCCGACGATCCTGGGTTTCTTGCAGCAACCGTCAATCCGTATCTACTGGTAGCGTTTGCTGTCGGCGCCTACCGAGGCTGGATCGCTGGTACTATAGCGCTAGTTTTTGGTTTTGGATTTGTCTTCCTATCATTTGGAGTCGTGTTGGACAATCTATTTCCTGAGGTGTTTTCTCCTATCGACCTATCTACTCTCGACCCAAGGTTATACCCCCGCCGAGGAACCTTGGGGTTGAGCGCTCTCCTGGGTATTTTCATTTTTGGGATGATACATTTCGTCTGGTATCGGCGGACTCATCATCTACAGAAGGAGGTCGAGAAGTTCAGCCGTGAGTGTAAGGCGTCGCACGAGCAAAGGGGAGCGCTACTGGTCACTACTAGCGAGTTGGAACGCAGGGTAGCCGGGCAACGTGATTCTCTATCCTATTTAAATTCTCAGTGGCGGAAGCTTTCATCACAGAACGTAGAAAGCACTCTTCGGATTATCCTTGATACCGTGCGCGAGCTCACTGGCGCAGAGCGCTGTTCTCTATGGCAGCATGACCCCGTCTCAGGTGAACTAGTGGTGCGCACCACGGCCGGCTGGAGTACCAACGCTCCTGATAGTCGCCGATTGCCAGTCAATGGAAGTATCGAGGGTTGGGTGTTACGCAACGGCCTCATCTTTTCGGTTAAGCATCTCGTGCGCTATGATACGCTTAAGCGCTTGGACCGTGGCACAATAGTTTACGCAGTGCCGCTTCGAGCTGGCGATCGGATATGGGGAGTCATCGACGTAGAGCAGATTCCTTTCGAACGGTTCAATTCCTACACGGAGCATCTATTGCATCTGGTAACAACCGTTACAGCTTCTCCCCTTGCGCAGGCTATTGCATACGAGTCAGGACAGGATCCGGTAGACCAGTCAGCGGATACTGGCTACCCGCTATGCGAGCAACTCATACACGTACTGAACACCGAGGTGACTGAGCGACGGATTGATGGTGCCAGTCTCAGCATGGTGCTTATTCAAATTACTAACTATCACGAGCTGGTGAGCTCCTCAGGATTAGATGGCACTTCTTATGTGGTAAGGGCTATTTTTTCTGCGGCAAAGAGTATGGATATCGGTTCTGTGCATTGCTTCCATTACAAGAGCGACGGACAGTTAGCCGTTGTTTGTCCTGATCGAGATTTCGACGGGGCTGCGCTTTTTTCTCTTGACCTTCTTCGTTGGGCTGCAGAGACAGTCTGGTCGGACATCATCCAGATCCGGCCAGAGTTAATAGTTGGCTACTCTTCGCTGGCGAGTGGTGTGGATAATGCTGATTCTTTGCTCCGGATGGCAGAAAATCTCTTAGAAATGCAAAAACGATGAAGGTTGGCTCGGTAGTCGGCCTATCGAGGATAGGGTTGCGAACTGCTGATGGATGCTTCTTTCCAGTTATGTTGGAGAGCTTTCGTGGTATGAAGCAGATCATTCTGACTACCGTCAGCTCCCAGCAAGTGGCAGTCTCTGTCGAGCTGTTTTTGGAGGAACCAGGCGGCGGCAAACATTATAATTATTTGGGTTCTCTGCGCATTGATAACATTGTTGCAGGTGATCTCAGGCGGCCTGATCTGGTGCTGAGGGTAGGCATAGATGCTGACCGGGTATTGACGGCAGTTCTGAAAGGACCGGAGGGGAGTAGCGATCTTCGCGTACTTCTCAAGCGCTATTCCAGCGGGGATTGCCAGATGCACCGAGAACCAGGATTGATGGACCCGCGTACACTGATTACCGCCGGGCATTTGGAAGAAACGCCTCTCGCCGGGGTTCCCGATGCTGCGACTGCCCTCAGCCAAGGATCTCGGCAAGGGGAACCGATTGAGCTGTTCGTACATCGTAGTACCTCGGTCCTGCCACTTAACGTCGAGCCGTATGATCTACCGCGCATCCACTGCTTTACCGATAGAGTTGATCTGATTCAGTCTGAGCTTGAAGCATTGCGGTCCATCTACGGCCGACTGGCTCAGGAACAAGACCCTGAACAGTCCCATATTGGTGCCGCGGGACTACGTTCTCTGAAGGATCGAAAGGTCGTTGAGAGCCCCGATTCTGATGAGAGTCCGTCAGCACCTCACGTGCAGTCAGCATTCGACAAGGGTGAGTACGGCGACATGGTACGGTTGCTGCAGACCGCGCGTGATGCTGGTCTTGCTTCTGAGACGGAGCGTGAGGTTATTGACTACTGGTTCCATGGTTAGAGATAGGGTTGACCTATAGCTTCTCAGCAGCGAGCGACCTCTCGTTCTTTGTGTTACGGAGAATCCTGACGGTGGTATACTCGGGTTGTTAGGTAATGTGATGGAGACGATATTTCTTAGTATTGCGATCATGATTGGTGTTGCGGCAGCGTTGTCGTTCAAGGTGCTCGTTGGTCGTGAGCGTGAGGTGAAACGGTTTGGCTGCGGCAGTATCACTTCCATCGATCCTGGAGGGAATGGGCGTGTGTCAACGAAAGCCTGCGGTGTATGCGGTGCACAGGAAGATGAAGATTGCAAAAATGACGAAACTGCAAGCAAAGCTAATCATCCTGATCACCCCGATTTTTCACGCAACTGAGATTAATTCCAGTAGGTAGGCGCTTGCCCGAACAGTGCCGTACCGCCTATGACTAACTGTTCAATGCAGGATGGATATGGCTTGGCTGTTGATCGGCTAATGAGCCTGGCCGACTTTGAGCGATCTCGGCACAGCCCGAAGCACCGCACGTTTCGATTAGAACGTATCCGAGCGTTGCTAAAACGTCTTGGTGATCCTCACCTGTCTGTGCCGACTCTTCATATTACTGGTACCAACGGCAAGGGCAGTACCTCAGCGATGCTGAGCTCAATGCTTACTGCGCATGGTCTGCGGGTGGGGCTCTATACTTCGCCTCATCTACATCGGGTGACCGAACGAATTCGTCATGGCCTGGATCCGATCGATCCGCAAACGTTTGCTGCATTGGTTGATTCGATCTGGAAACCGCTCCAACAAGTTGTAGATGAGACACCATTTGGCGAGCCAACCACGGTAGAGGCGCTTACTGCTATGGCGCTCTTACATTTCCAGCAGAGCGAGGTTGACGTGCAAGTGATAGAGGTGGGGTTGGGTGGCGAATTCGACTCGACAAACGTAGTGGCACCAGACGTATGTGCAATAACAAACATTAATTTTGATCATATGGCCGTGTTAGGCCCTACGATTGAGAGCATTGCTCGTGCCAAGGCGGGAATCATCAAAACGGGGGTGCCTGTAGTGCTGGCTCCTCAGGTAGAAGCGGCGCTAGAGGTCGTTCTGGCGGCTGCTCTTTATCATCAGGCTCCTGTGACACAGGTTGGAACCGATATTCGTTGGTCAGCAGATGACACGGAAGAGAACGGTCAACAAGTAGACTTAACCACTCGAAGTGGAAATTATCACATCAAGCTGCCGCTTACCGGTGACCATCAAGCCGAGAATGCCGCGGTGGCGGTTGCTACAGGTGAAATTTTTCTCGGCGCAAGATTGGATCCTGAGGCGGTTATTCGCGGCTTGGCCGAGGTCCGTTGGTCTGGTCGTTTGGAGCACATGATTTGGAACGACCTTGAGGTGATCGTGGACGGTGCTCACAGTCCTTATGCTATGCAGCGAATGGTTGATACTCTTTACCAAAAGATCAACCCCGATTATACCGTTATAGTAGTTGGAGCGCTTACTGGTCATGACTTGTTCGAGACGTTACGGCCATTGAGACGTCTTAGTACACGAGCCTACGCGGTGCGGTCACATCATCCCCGTGCGGAGAGCGCTCAAACGGTTGCGACAGCTTTACAGCGTGAAGGATTCACTGTGCTCGGAACTGATGACAGTATCGCCAGCGCTATGCACGTCGCGTCTGCTGAGGCGGCCGGCAGCAGACGACAGAAGCTTATTGCGACTGGGTCTCTATCGGTAGTCGCTGAGGTGATTGCTGTTGTAAAAGGCATAAGCTTTGAGACCTATCCAACCATTCGCGGACAGATTACGGATCAGTTAGCACCTGAGATTGATTCTTCGCATACGGTCCGGTAAGGACGTTCATTTCTATGCAGATATCTTTCATCTTGTTGCTTTACTTAGTTTTATTTGTTCTGGAGCGGATAGTTGAGGCAGGACTCGGAATTCTCAACCTACGCCATGGGAAGGCTCAGCTTGTGCCTCCTCCGGTTCTCGCCGGTGAGGTAGATACTGATACTCACGTACGCATGCGTGAATATCAGTCAATCCGCGGCAGGTTTGCACTACTCACTGGGGCCGTGTCGGCCGTCTTAGTGCTGGTTCTGGTGATGAGTGGTGTTCTTGGCATGCTTGATCAAGGGGTGCAGCGACTATCGTTACATCGCTACCTGGTGAGCGGTTTGTACATTCTGATCGTTGGAGCGTTTTTCTCCTTATTGGGTATTCCTGCGGCACTTTATTCTCAGTTTGTAATTGAGGAACGCTTTGGCTTCAACCGCACAAAGCTGAGGTTGTTTGTGCTGGATCAGCTGAAGCGCAGTGCTATTTCACTCGTAATCAGTGCGATTGTTTTACTGGCACTATTCATATTTATGGATAGCGCGGGACGGGGTTGGTGGCTCTATGCGTCGGGCTTCGTTATCGTTTTTCAGTTTGTGTTAGTGATTATCTACCCGACTCTTATCGCGCCACTGTTCAATCGCTTCATACCGGTGGAAGAGGGAGAGGTGCACTCACGTTTAGAGCGGTTAGTAGAACGGCTTGGCTATCGTCTGCACGGCATTTTCGTTATGGACGGAAGTAAGCGTTCCCGCCATAGCAATGCCTACTTCACCGGCCTGGGACCGGTAAAGCGAATCGTGTTATTCGACACGCTGATTAATCAACTTGATCCAGCTGAGATCGAAGCGGTAGTAGCACACGAAATTGGTCATGAGCGGTTACGACATGTTCCTCAACGGTTAGCTCTTTCAGTAGCTGGTACGATCGGGGGTCTCTGGATCCTGAGTCTGCTACTGAATTACATGCCGTTATTTACAGCTTTTGGCATTGCTCAACCCAGCTACCATACGGCGTTGGTACTATTCAGCTTGTTAGCCGGTCCTTTTACTTTCTGGCTTGGGCCATTGTCGGCGCTCTGGTCTCGACGCCATGAATACGCTGCTGATCGATTTGCGGTAGAGTCCGTGAATTCATCTCAAACGCTCTCCGGAGCCTTAATCAAACTCAGTAGGGACAACCTGGCCAATCTTTCACCACACCCTTGGTACAGTTTCTATCATCACTCTCATCCGACACTGGTCGAAAGGCTGACGGCGCTCAAGATTAGTTGAGCGCCGCGTGGAGGCATCACGGCTGCTCGCAAGGATTCTCGCGATTGCAGGGTACTCACAGTGGTTATGTTGATCAGCGATAGCGTTCTTCTGCAACGCCATCTCATCCTTCTACGGTGCCGTTGCTACCGGCTGGCTCTAATACCGTGTGGATAGGAAATGCGAAGGATACTGAGGCTTGGTTTTTGCAGCCAGCTGGTTCGGTTAAGTTTCCGGTCGTCATATATTTCCATGTAAAAAAAGAACTTATATATAATAGAATAGATTATCTCGCTGCTTTAACGACTTTCGGAATTGGTGTGACGTGAGTTGAATATCCTGGTTACGGCCGATCGATCGGGGGTGGTGCTGCGTGTGCATTAGCGCTGCACAGGTCGGTGGCCGCGTTGGTGTTGGAATCTACGTTCACCAGTATTCGCGATATGGTACCGTTGATTCCGCGCATACTGGTGTTCGACCGTTTTGACAATCTCTCGGTCGTTTCATCAGAAGTCGTGCCAGCAGGAATGCCATGTGGCCATAATGACTGCTCCACCCCAATTCTCGAAATTACTGAGTTTCTTGCTCGATACGGATTAATCGGAAACTCCAGCTGATAATTAGGATCTTCTTACGGGTTGAATCCCAGCAAAGTGATTGAATACAGGTCGAGGTCATTCAGCTCATGGTTTTATGTTTTGTGTCAACCGTATCCTTTCCTCTGATAGAAATTCTATGTGGAAGTTGTGGTGATTGGAGATCTGGCAAAAAATTGCTCAATGGAGGTTGACTCCTTGGTGCTATCAGGTGTTGTCTCCACAGACTTAGGGGCCCATAGCTCAGTGGTTAGAGCGGCGGACTCATAATCCGTTGGTCCAAGGTTCGAGTCCTTGTGGGCCCATTCGGATTCAATACGGTGGTGCCAAGTTACTACAGGTCACATATGGATAGATCCGTCAGGGACAATCGGATTCCCGGATCTCATTTTCGCCGAAGGTGAAGAGGGTCTCCATAGAATTCTGAGGTTGCGTATAATCCCAAGGAACGGCAATGAGGTTGAATTTCTGTTGCCGTTAAGATTCTCCCATTTGGCTGTCAGAGAGCTGCAGAATAGCAATTAAGCGCCGTAGACTTTCATAAAACAGCTCGCTCCAAAGAAACAGTATCGTGAAGTTAGTGCAAGCGGGATCGCGCTTGGTCCTTTGTCGATAACGCACTCGTTTGTGATTTATGTGGATATTCTCTTGATAGGTACAAGAAATTTTGTGTTCGGCCGAGGCACAAGAGAATTTTTTCGAATCGAGTGCCGATGATCAGAATGAATGAAACCGCATCGTGAGCAGCAGACTGGCCTAATTCGACGTCATGGTCATTACTCAGCGATTGGCAATCGAGCAACCTCCACAATATCTTCAAGAATCCTGTTCATGATTGGTAGTAGGGTAGAGTGGTGATTTCCTTTCGAGAAGCACTATCTAGCGGCAAACTGTTGATTTACGATGGCGGCTTCGGCACCGAGTTATTCGCACTTGGCGTTGACTTGCCCAACAGTTCACTGGCTAACGAGTTTCGTCAGGACGCAGTACGACGGGTAACCGCTAGTTTTATCGAAGCTGGAAGCGAAATTGTACAAACAAACACCTTCGTTGCTTCGCCACTTCACCTGCGGATGGCTGGACGCGACGCTGATAATACTCGTCCAATTGTATCTTCTGGGGTGCGTCTGGCGCGGGATGCGATTATGGGTAGTGGCCGCTCAATCTACATCAGTGGATCTATGGGTCCCTCTCCAGGTGCGATAGAAACAGACGCAGGAGATACCTCATTTGGAATTCCGAACCTCCAAGTGCGAGAGTCGCATCGTATTGTGGCGGAAACGCTTGCTGAAGAAGGTGTCGACTTGCTCTGTATTGAAACGATGTTCTCTGCCACAGAGGCCGCAATTGCCGTCGATGAGGCACGTGCGTTCAACTTGCCAATAGCGGTTAATCTGACACTGAAGTACACGCGTGATCGCAGGAACGGCAGGACCGTGTATCGAACTGATTGGGGCCATTCACCCGGAGACTTACTCGATTTTTTGGCTTCAGGACGTTACGCTTCTAATGGAGAAGACTTAATTCCGTTTATTGACGTGATCGGTGTCAACTGCGGTGCTGAGCAGCGTCATGCTGATCATACGGGTATGCCTTACGCTATAGGGGCGATTGGACAGCTTAGTCGTGCGTTGGCTGATCGCGGTATCACAGGAAAGACATTGATGGCATACCCCAATGCGGGAATGCCGCGTTTGGTCGACGGGACTACCATTTACGATCACACTCCTGAACGGATGGCGTCCCTGGCACCCGATCTGATAGCGTCCGGCGTTTCGATTATTGGAGGTTGCTGTGGAGTTGGTCCCACGCATATACGCGCTATTCATAAGGCGTTGAGTATTCCTTGATGATTGAATCGCTTCGAGCTGAAGGAACGATATACTGAGCTAATGGGGAGATCGTCGAAGTCAGCCCAGCACTGGGCGGATTCTACAGCTGAGCGGATTGTACGTATTCGCGGAGAGCGGGATTGCTATGTACTTGCAGCTGGGATTACTCCCTCCGGCACAGTTCACTTCGGTAATGTTCGAGAAATTATCACCCCCGAGCTGATTGCGCGTGCGTTGCTGCGGCTGGGTTATGCTGTGCGCTTTATTTACCTGTGGGACGATTTTGATCCATTTAGAAAGGTCCCTGCAAATCTTCCTGGTAGTGACTGGGAACGCTACCTGGGAGCGCCACTGGCTAAGATTCCTGACCCTTTCGGTACTGCTGACAGTTATGCGAGCCATTTCGCGGGCGTATTTGAAGAGCAGATGAAGCGGTTGGGGATCATGCCAGAATGGATCTCGCAGGCGGAGTTGTATGCCAACGGAACGTATGTCGAAGGGGTGCGCACGTCTCTGGAGCAGCGCGGGCAGTTGCGCGATTTGCTTAATCGCCACCGTACCGAACCGCTGGCCAGTGATTGGTGGCCGGTAGAGATTTACTGTGAATGCGGTGGCGGAGCGGCGGAAACCATTCCGATAGGCTGGGACGGTAGAGATAAGCTCAGCTATCGATGTTCGGCCTGCAGTTCCGAACGAACCTCTGACCTTAGTCACGGAAGTGGCGTAAAATTGGGCTGGCGTATTGATTGGCCGATGAGGTGGGCGCACCACCAAGTGGATTTCGAAGCTGCCGGAAAAGATCACCACACTGCAGGTGGATCCTGGGATACCGCTGTCCCGATCGCCAGAGAAGTATTCGGTATCAAAGAGCCAGCTACGCTCAAGTTTGATTGGATCAATGTACGTGGAGTTGGCACTATGGCCTCATCAACTGGTCAGCTCATCTCGCCGGCCGACGCGTTGGGGGTATATCAGCCAGAAACGATCCGTTATCTTTTTGCACGCACTCGTCCAGATCGTGAGTTCGAAATATCGTTCGATCTAGATGTCCTAAAGACGTATGAGGATTACGATAGGGCAGGTCGTGTCTACCGAGGTATGGAAGAAGTTTCCAAGGAGCGCCGCGTTCGCGAAGGCCGAGCAATTGAGCTCTCAGAAGTGAATTCGGAGCAGCATCCTCCTGCGAAACAAATAGAGATATCCTTTCGGCATTTGTGTAATCTGCTTCAGATACGAGATGGTGACATAAATGCGGTGGTCGGCAGCATGTCCGATCCATCAGATGAAGCCGAGTGGCAGAGACTATGCGCCCGTGCCACTCGCGCGTGGCATTGGGTCAACACCTATGCGCCCGCAGAATTTCGGTTTCGTCTTAGAGATATCAACGCTCCTCCCGCTACGGTAAGCGCGACGGTTGCTGCTGCGATTGTCGCGTTGCGTGCCCAGCTCACGGGTAAAAATTTTCCTGATGCAAAAGGTCTGAACGATGCAATCTACGACTTGTCTTCCTCCTACGAGATAGAATCGAAGGAGCTGTTTGCGGAGCTCTACCGGATCTTGATCGACAAGGACCGAGGACCGCGCCTAGCTGAATTCATTGTAGCCGTCGGCTCTTCCCGTATTGATCCTCTCTTGGCCAATATCACTGTGAAATGAGAGATAATCTGAAGACCGCGATCGCGCAGGCAGCCGTTTCTGCGTTAGTAAGAGACGGCCAGCGAGTGGGACTTGGCTCGGGAACCACTGCCCTCGAGGTGATACGGTACATCGGATCGGAGGTAGCAGCTGGTCATCTGAACAGTCTGACTGTTGTACCCACAAGCAGACAGGCTCAGATAGCCTGCTGGCAACAAGGGCTTTCACCTTTGGTATTAGATGACCCCTCGGTGGCAGGTAGAGTAGATCTAGTTATTGATGGTGCCGACGAAGTAGATCCTTCGTGGCGGCTCACCAAGGGGGGGGGCGCTGCCCTGCTTACCGAAAAGATACTTGCTGTTGCTTCGGATCGATACGCAATCGTAGTTGACGAGAGCAAACTAGTTGATCGATTGGTAGAACTTTATCCGTTTCCCGTAGAGGTAGTCCCGGACGCGCTGACTGTTGTCCAGCGCGCGCTACTCGATCTAGGAATAGATGGCATAGTCCGTGAAGCTGTTCGCAAGGCAGGTCCTGTGATTACCGACCATGGTAACTTAATAATAGATGCGAAATTAGTCCGATATTTCGATCCGGAGGAGATCGAGCTTTCACTTGCCACTGTGCCTGGGGTGGTCTGCGTTGGTATCTTCACCCGACCGGTAGACGACCTG
>CAZTZA010000002.1:0-11303 GCA_964618015.1 uncultured Spirochaetaceae bacterium
ACCCACGACCTCGTGAATGCCATTCACGCGCTCTAGCCAACTGAGCTACGCCCCCAGCGATCAGCATGCACGTCAGACGAGCAGCTTTGAGTATGGTACTCATCGCCGGTTGCCTAAATCAAGCCGACCCCTTCAGACAGAAAACAAGTTGATAGCGGAACTGCTCGCGGAAGTCCGCAAACGATGACCATAAAGATCAACAGCTATACTATTTAAGCACGACATAGTGGGGTCAAATACCTGCGCTAGCTTGAACTCCGTTCTCTAGGAGAAGCAAACCATCCGGCCTATCTGGCATCTTCGCTGTCCAACGTGGGTGGTTAACAGGATCCAAATATGCCTCCGGGTGCGGCATCAATCCGAATACACGGCCACTTGCATCGCAAAGCCCTGCCGCAGCCACAGTCGATCCGTTGGGATTTTCCGGATAACCGGGTAATCCTCCGGAAATGCTTCGATAGCGAGCACACAGATGTCCGGCCTGCTCGAGACGTGTCAGGACCTGTGGACCTGCAAACACCAAGTTACCTTCTCCATGGCGTACGGGCGCCTCCAGTTCGTCAAGTCCACGTGTCCATAAGCATGGCGATCGTTGCTCGCACCCCACACGGACCCAGCGATCCTCAAAGAGACCTGATTGATTGTGAATGAGTGATGCTTCGCAACACCAGCGCTGCTCAGATGCTGGAAGTAGCCCTGAACGCACCAAAACTTGAAATCCATTACAAATACCTATTACCAGTCGGCCTGAATCCAAAAAGTGATTCAGAGCATTCCTCAGCCGAATACGGAGTAATGCTGCCATTGCCGTGGCAGAGCCTAGGTGATCTCCGTAAGTAAACCCTCCAGGAAAAGCGAGGATTCCAAATTGTTCCAGAGGTTCATTGCGCTGAAGAAGATCTGTCACGTGTACCCTCGCAGGGATGGCACCGACCGCTTTGAAGGCGGCCGCCAACTCCTCATCAGCGTTGATACCGAATCCGCCGAGAATGCAGACCGAAACCTGACTCACTTACATATCCCCATTGGACCGGTGCGCCAGGCAGCTGTGAGCTGATCTAACCCAGCAACAAGTACGGCCCTGCGATGTCGTGTAACACTGAGTCGACCATCACCAGTTACCTGTCCGATCTGAGCACCTTCTACCCCGTCGATCAATTCCTGGAATTGCTCCACTCGTTCCTTTGGTACTGATACCAATAGACGTGAGGGACTCTCACTAAAAAGAAGTGCGATGGTACTAACCCGTTTTGGCGCTTTTATACGTTCGAGATGCACATGCGCGCCAAGCCGGCCACCGATAACACACTCTGCCAACGCTACCCCCAAGCCACCATCGGAAAGATCGTGACACGCGGAAACACATCCCAACCGCGCCGCCTCGTGCAACGCTCGATAAGCTATTAGAGCCGATTCGGGCAACACACGCGGCCCATGCCGACCACCGCCGAAACGGCGATCATAGGCGCTGCCACGAAGTTCATTATGAGTGGCGCCGAGCAGAAACAACATATCACCTGGCTGTTTAAAATCAGTGGATAGTGCTTGTCTTACGTCCGGAATGATCCCTATCTGTGACACCAGTAACGTGGGCAGTACGGAGATCTTTCGACCACCTGCAACCGTATCGTTCTTCATTGAGTCCTTGCCAGATATTAACGGCAGATGGAAACCCAAACAGGCACAGCGCAGACCTTTTGCCGCTCTCACCAACTGCCCAAGCTTATAGCGTCCGTCGGGAGTTTCAGATGATTCTATTGGGTCAGGCCAGCAGAAATTATCTAACGCTGCCATTTGGCTAGGATCACCGCCGCAGGATACATGGGCACGTACTGCCTCATCGACCGCACACATAGCCATCATGAAAGGATCGACTTCTGAAAGCCATGGGCAAATACCGTGAGTCACAGTTACTCCGCGGTAACTATCGTAACGAGGTCGCACCACCGCACCGTCAGTAGGACCATCCGAAGCTACCCCGCAGAATGGCTTGATCACAGATCCGCCACGAACCTCATGATCATACTGTCGAACCAGGGCCTCTTTAGAGGTGATATTCGGATCTGCTAACAGTTCCATCAGAGCCGAAAAATGCGTGGGAGAGGCGCGATCACCTCCTGGTCGAACGCCAGCTACTATAGGTGGCTCCCAAGATGAATTCAGATACAATCTCGGGACTCCTTCATGCAGGAACTCTATGTCCAATCTTCCTACTAAGTTACCGCCGGCATGTATAGAAACCAGCCCATCCTCGGTGAAGGATCCTACTACCGAGAGCTCAACACCACGCATAGAAGAGAGGGTGCGGAGCGCTTCTATTTTACCCGGCGGGACAGCAAGGCTCATCCGCTCTTGCGATTCTGAAAGAAGAATCTCCCAGGGAGCTAATCCTGGGTACTTCAGCGGAACAGCATCCAGGTCAATTTGTACTCCTCCTGAATCGCGTGCCATTTCACCCAACGATGAAGACAATCCACCGGCACCGTTATCGGTAATACCGCGAAAAAGGTTGAGATCACGAGCCTCCAACAGCAGGTCTAGTACCCGTCGCTGGACAATGGGGTCTCCAATCTGTACCGCCGAAACGGGCGAACTATCGTCAAGAGCTAGTGAAGAAAAGGTGGCGCCATGGATCCCATCCTTGCCAACGCGACCGCCCAACATCACGGCTAAGTCACCAGCCCAAGCCCTGCCCTCCCATGCTGGCTCACCTCCAATTTCTGCTGGGAGCACCCCGCCGGTCCCGCAAAACACTAATGGTTTTCCTATAAAGCTCGGATCAAATAGAAAGGAACCGGCTACAACCGGTATTCCAGACTGGTTGCCACCGTCAACTATTCCGCGGTGCACACCAGCCAGCACTCGGCGAGGATGCATGAGGCCAGGCGGCACCTCCTCCTCTGGTGTCGAAGGTAGTCCAAAACACAGCACATCAGTATTGAAGATCGGTTTAGCGCCACGCCCGGTACCCATTATGTCGCGATTGACACCGACAATCCCAGTGATAGCACCTCCGTACGGATCAAGCGCAGAGGGCGCATTGTGCGTCTCCGCCTTAAAACAGAGTAGCGTTTGATCATCAAACCGGATAACTCCGGAGTCATCCTTAAAAACTGACTTTAAGAATCCTGAGCCATCGTCCAGTTCTAAGGTCGTTCGTTTAATATAAGTTTCGAATAGAGAAACGATACGTTCGGTGTCTGCACCCTCAGTGTGATCAATTACGGCACTAAAGATCTTATGTTTGCAGTGCTCTGACCATGTCTGCGCGATCATCTCAAGTTCCACATCAGTCAGCTTAGTTCCAATACCAGACTCAATTCGCTGAGAACGCACGTCTGGATCAGCAGCGTAGGCACGAATGGCAGCAAGTTCCTCGGCTGATAATGCAAGCAGTCGTTCAGACGACAATCGCATGAGATCAGAAGGTTTCATTGCCGCCACATCGATAAGATCAACTCCGGGAGCGCGGTCGGCTACGATCGTTGGATATTGCTCCAGCGGCCGCTGACCTCGACCCCAAGAAATTGCGTCAATCACGGTTACACGCTCTATCAGCGGATTGTGCAGTGCAGCTGAAAGACGATTAGCTACCGCTGAGACGTCAACGCCGTGAACAAAACTGAACCGATATTGACGAGCTGTTTGTAGAACCGTCTTCTCTGGTAGCGGATCAATGAGCAAGCCTACAACTTCGCGTAGAGTTCCGCTTACTGGATCATGCACGCCCGGCCGATAGGCAACCTCGATTAATAGGTCCGCCCGGCCTAGTGACCCTTCTTCTATGACGACCCGTGCCACGTCATCGGCAAGGAGCTCTTCCAATGCCGCCCGTGGCACAGCCACTCCATCGACGATGTAGATATCAGCTATGCGATCAGTATCAATTTGCTTTATACCCTCAGCAGGGAGCGTCGCAACTAGCGTGTTAACACGACCGTCAACGACATCCCCTCTATAGGCGACCGCGATCCGCACGGCATAGAGTAACACGGATGCCACGATGTCGTTGTCGCCTCGTGAATCCAAGTGTACGATACGAATGGAGTGCAAGATGGCGTCTCTCCGGTATCTGTGGTTCCTGTACTTTCAAGTCGTGACAAATGGACTGCCATTAGCGAGTTGATCAGCCTCTCACCTTCCCTCTCTACTCCTCATGGCGAAAAGATTAGACGAGCTGTAGTAGCACGGGAGCGTATCAATTCAACTGGGTTGGGCCGAGGGGTCGCATTTGCTCACGGTGAACTAAAGGGGATCTCCT
Organism: uncultured Spirochaetaceae bacterium; assembly: GCA_964618015.1. Lineage (GTDB taxonomy): Bacteria > Spirochaetota > Spirochaetia > SZUA-6 > Bin103 > CATQHW01. Next base: position 4,262 of record CAZTZA010000002.1, read on the forward strand.
CGTTATTAGTTGGGGTCGGTGTGTCGATACATGGTATAGATTTCAGTGCCGTTGACCGGAAGCCAGTGCATTTATTGTTTGTATTTGCGACACCGCCAGCGCAGCGCTCACAATACCTGCGAACAATGGCAACCGTATGCCGATTGGCGAGACAAGAAGGTTTGTCACCGCTCTGGGACGGCACCGCGACTCTTCGTTCCATCGAGATCACCCTGAGTCCCGCGCTTGATCCGCTTCGCTGACTAAGCATGCTCATCGTACCGGCGATCGACCTCTTAGAAGGCGGCTGCGTTCAATTACGCCAAGGTGATTTCGACCGTGTCCGTCATTACGGTATGGATGCTGCTTCGGTCGCAGCTCGCTTCGAGCAACAAGGTGCACTCTGGATCCACGTGGTGGACCTGGATGCCGCCCGTGGCTTGGACAATAATCGTGACCTAATCGCCGATATACGGTCTGCGGTTGATGTCAAAATTCAAGTAGGCGGCGGCGTTCGCACCGTTCAGGATGCTAAAGCATTGATTGAACTGGGGGCAGATGCCGTTGTCGTCGGTACAACCCTAGCCACACACACATTGGAAGTCCTGGAATGGGCTGAGCGATGGCCTAGCCGGATAGTGGGTGGGATCGATGCCCTCATGGGAAAAGTCCAAGTGCAAGGTTGGGTAGAGACAGCGGGCACCGAAACAGAGCTAATCGATGCGGTGAGGGGATCAGCTCTTTCGGGATTAGTTTATACCGCAGTTGATAGGGACGGTATGTTAAAAGGCCCAGACATAGCGGGAAGCGGCGCGGCGGCTGTATCTTCTGCGTTGCCGATATTACTCTCAGGAGGCATAAGTTCGGACGAAGACCTCAGGAATGTTGATAGGGCAAATCACTTTGCTGGCGCTATAGTCGGCACGGCTATCTACGAGGAGCGTGTCGACCTCCCTGGTACGATTCGTGAACTTCAAGTTCACAGCGATGCAGCACTGTGGGCACGCTGATGTTCCAATTAAATATACTACCTCCACTCGTTACCCTTTCACGAACTATAATAGTTGGACCTTCCATCGATAAACGCACCTGTGTTCAACCAAACTCATAAAACCACCTCACTTTTAGATATTGATACCCATGGAATCCATGCTCACCTAGCCGAACTGGTGCATCATGTCAATGTTGGCAACACTATTGTTCTGAATCTTGTTCAGTAGCTAATCAATTTCCGAATGATACGACCCTGATCGCGATCGGCACAGCTTCAAGATAGAGACCTGCCATTTAAGTTTTTCACTAAAGAAAAAACTTTCTGGAAACTACGGGTTAGATGAGTTCCTTAACCTGTACAAAACCCACACGCGTGGATCTAAAGCACCATTCTCCAACACCGTGCATACTAACTCTACTCATGACTTCTCCGCAGAATGAACCCCCTATCGTGTCCGTGATCATTCCGACCTATAACCGAGTTGATTTTCTCATGGAAGCGATCACATCCGTACAAGAGCAACGGTATAGACCAATTGAGCTTATTGTTGTTGACGATGGATCGACCGATGGAACAACGGAACGACTGAGCGGAGTTTGCGATGTCCACGTACTACAGATCAGTCACACTGGACGCCCAGGAGCAGTAAGAAATACTGGGATAGCCGCTGCGACAGGTGACTATATAGCCTTTTTGGACTCCGACGATTTATGGCACCCGCACAAGCTAACACTGCAGATGGAGGCCCTTGCTGCTAACCTTGATTCGATGATCATCCATTGCCGAGAAATCTGGCTCAGGGATGGTCGGATAGTATCACAAGCAAGCCAGCGTCACCGAAGATCCGGTTGGATATTTGCTGATGCCGTTAGAAAGTGCGTCATCGGTCCATCCACCGTTCTCCTGCACCGATCTATCTTGGACGAAGTTGGTGGCTTCCGAGAAGACCTCGAAATCGCTGAAGATTACGAACTCTGGCTACGGGTAACCTATCGCTTTCCCGTCGCCTACTGCGACCAACCGCTAGTAACCAAGCGAGCCGGTCACGAAGACCAGCTCTCTGAACGCTATGAGCAAATAGAACGGTTTCGCATCGATGCCCTAGAGCCGCTAGTGTCGACTGACCACTGGCAAGGGCTTGAGCGCTCCATCGCACGCAGAGAGCTTGAACGTAAGTGTCGCATTTACGCCGCTGGTGCACGCAAACGAGAACGGCATGAAGAAGCAGCGCATTATGAGTCGTTAGCCCGGAACGCTTCGATCTCTGCAGACAGCTCAGGGTCTTGAGAAGCGTACTCTAGAATCGACCGCAGGTAGCCAGATGGCGTTCCTATGTCCATCCGTCGGCCGATCATACGCTGGATCACGACACGTCCTCGCGCTGCCAAATCATTGACACCCTCAGTGTAGTTGAACTCTCCTATCTGATGCATCTTCCATCTATCGCGAAGTACCGAATAGATCTCTGGAGTGTATAAATAGCGCCCGATCGAAACATCGCGGCTCGGCTCGGATCCGGGCGGAGGCTTCTCCACAATGGCTGTAACATGTAACCCGTCAGCATCCAAACCAACTACGCCATAGCGGTTCAGATGTGGGGGATCATGCTCAACAGCTAACACATTACAGCCCGTCTGATTATAGGTATCGATTAGTTGACGAGTGAGCGGAGGTTGGCCGATGTGTACATCGTCGGGAAAAACCACCACGAACGGCTCATTACCCGTGAATGGCTCCGCAAGCAAGATTGCCTGTCCCGTCCCTAGCATTTGCTTCTGCCGCACGAAAAAGAAACGTCCTGGAGGAACAGCGATAGCCTGCTGCTTAACGATATCTTGCTCCTCAGCAAATACGCGCTCTAGCTCCAGTTCGGAATCGACATAATCCTCCAGAGCGCGTTTGCGACGGGAGGTTATAAAAAGAATGTCTTCGATTCCAGATGCAGCAAGTTCCTGGAGAATGAAGTCAATTGCTGGCCGATCTATGACTGGAAACATTTCCTTAGGCACCGTCTTTGAAGCTGGCAGGAACCGGCTCCCGTATCCGGCAGCAATTATCACCGCTTTCATGCATACCTCCTATTCTTACCGATGAAGTTTCCTTTAAGTGCAAATTTAGCGTTATCGTCTGTTGCAGCAGTAGTTATAAAACACTTCAAGGCACAGTTGGATGACAAGATGAAATCTGCCTCCATCAATTGCCAGCAACGCCCTTATAGATACCGTTGCGCAGGTTCATGTAATTCACGAAGATCTGGAGAATACGGCTCAGGTCGCCGACCAAAGCATATCCCAAGAGCTTCGTACAAACTTACTATTGCCGGGTCTACGTGGTACTGCTCGATAACTCTAGCCGTTGGCAGATAGTCAACATTCTGGCCGTCCACCCAGCTCACCGTCATCCCCGTAGCTCCGGATAGCAAGAGTAGAACAGCCCCGGCACCCACTTGTTTCCCAAAGCCAACGTCGAAGGCAGAAGTATGACCTGCTCGGACCAAATGTGCAGGAACAACATCTCGCACTTCTGGGGCCTCGAAGAGATCGGGGACGTACAGCCCCAGCTCCTGCATCATGCCAAGCACCTCAGAATCTTCATTCAGACGTGACTGTAGCTGATCACGTACGTAACGGCCGGCACCCGCAAGCTTATGATGACCAAAAGAATCAACAGCAAGACTGTCATCAATTACCGCTTCTCCGGTTGACGCCTTCATCCCTTCAGCAACAACTACCGTATAGGTCGCAGAAAAACCGCTCCCCACGCGCAAACGATCAATTAGGCGACGCTTCAGATGAGCATGCACGACATCAAAGTCGACTGGAATCTCTGGCAACAATATACAGTCAGCATCGCCGGCGATTCCACCACGCAGTGCGGCATGACCAGCGTAGCGACCAAAAGCCTCAGTAATCATCACTCGGTTGTGGCTCCGACCTGTTGTCTTCAGATCGTCAACAACCCGAGCAATTCGATTTGCCGCAGTATCCGCGCCGACTGAGTATGTCTGCAGGTCTAGGTCAACGGTCTTCGGCACATGAACCACCGGAATTCCCCGACTGGACAAATCAACGACCACTGCGCCGGTGTCATCACCGCCAGCTATAACTAACCCATCGATAGAGAACCGTTGAAGCCCAGCGAGAATTCTCTCGTAGCGTCCCTCATCGGGGATTGCCTGGATTTTGATACGAGAGTGCCCGGCTATCGAGCCCGCGGCAGTAGTATTCATGAGATCACGACGAGCCGCATCGAGTAGAACTAGCTCAGATAAGTTGATTAGGTTATAGAGACCAGCGTATCCATTGGGGACAATCCATGCACGCACGCCCCGCGTTTCGGCCATCGCGGCAGCACCGACCAGCACCGCGTTAAGCCCCGGTGCATCACCCCCGCTAGTGAGAAGACCAATATTCTTCATTTTTATAGGACATGCTACATCACTGTTGGCATAGCGTGCATGAGCATGCCAATGCCAACCGGAAGCAGGAGATTATCGAAATCACGCGGAGAAAGTGCCTCAATCGTCATTGCTATACCCGAGACTGCGATCGACAATAGCGGATTGCCGGTCAAAGCGACTGTTACTATCAACACAGCAGCAAAACAGGCCAGGCTCCCTGAAATGGTTTTAGTTCTATTCAGTGGCACCTTTGGACCACCGCATGCCATACCAAAAACGCTTGCGGCAGTATCTCCGAAGGCAAGCGCGTAGATCGCTATCGCTGAAAAGGGCAACGGGTAAAGTAGGAGTGCCAACATTGAGCCTATCCCTAGCGTGACGGGACCGAGCACAAAGCCATGCTCAGAATCACGAGCCGAGGCCACAGTGAGATCGGAGATTAACACAACCTGGCGCCCAAACAGTCGAAACGCTTCCGCAACAGCATAGGACAAGGTGCCGGCTGCCAGCAGCACCATTGTAAACTTGAAGTTTAGTAACGCCAACGAAGGAATGAGCGCAACCAACAAGTGAATCGCCTTGCGAGTTAGCTCACGATCAAAGGCTGAGGCAGGGTGGATTCTCCTGCTCTGACCTAAAAGTTCAAATGACCTTCTAGGTTCGATCGTACGTGAAGTCTCTAACACTATGCTATAGAATCGGCAGTCATGGGCGATTAACTCAGTGGGAGAGTGCTACCTTCACACGGTAGAAGTCGCTGGTTCAAATCCAGTATCGCCCACAAATCTGGCATCCGTTTAGCGGGATAGCGATTTACGTCGCGTCTGGCGTTTGGCGGCAGGACGGCGCCGACCAGAATTGACGTGTGACCTCTTTTTTTCCGGAGCTTCCCTCTTGTATCTGACTGCCCCGGAAGCAGCTTGAGAAAATCGGTGGCCGCACACGACGAGCGATAGCACCCCCGTAACGATCATGATCGCGCATAAAATTTGTCCTGTCGTGAAATTCAATAATGAAATTTCGGATGGATTTGCAACCTGCATTAGTTTAATCGGAAAGTCCAGACCTGGGTCCGGCTGACGCAGATATTCCACCGCAAGCCGTACCACACCGTAGCCAATCAGATAAGAAGAAAATAGTACCCCAGGAAATCGTGCTCGTTTGCGCAAAATGAACCAGAGCACAAAGAAAAGTAATATCCCCTCAAGGATTGCCTCATAAAGCTGTGAAGGATGTCTCGCCAGGTTTACTAGAACATCCTCCGAACTGATATCAATACCTGAACGTGTTGATAGATTACGGACCCATTCCTCGCTGGCGGAAAACCGGGGCGCGTTGGGAAAGACCACTCCCCAAGGAACGGAGGTCACCCGACCATACAGCTCCCCGTTGATAAAGTTTCCCAGGCGACCGAAGGCGTACCCGATTGGCGTACATGTAGCGATCATGTCCATCCATTCGGCTACAGGCAATTTCTTAGCGCGGCAATACAGAGCCACTGAAACCATCGCACCAGCTAGTCCGCCATGGTATGCCATCCCCTGCAATCCAGTGAAGTGCCATTGCCCATTTTGCCGAACGAATGGCACGATAATTTGAAGTGGATTACGTAGATAGTAGCCAGTCGGATCATAGACGATGACCGATAAAAGTCGTCCGCCTACCAGTACACCGATGATACCCCAGAAGAACAAATTTAGTACGGTTTCCTTGTCAGTGCCTAGTCTACGTTCGGCGATAAGCACACGCAATAATCGGTACGTGAGATAAAACGCCACTATGTACATCAGGCCGTACCATCGGAGCGGTAAACCCGGCACGATCTCAGGATTAAGCCATGTTGGAAATAGAATGTATCCGGATGCCATTAGAAGCCCATGATACGCTCGCTTCGCTTACGTTGACACAAGCTTCAGCGGGCTCCGAGAATCAGACACGTATGAACGGTTCTCCCACTGCCATGAATAGGCCACACAGACATCGATTCTTCTGGACCACTGCAGCGATAACAGTGGCTATTACTTTCATCCTAATCATGTTGGCGCCACAATTGCTGGCAGAAAATCGTAGTCGCGATTCCGAACGTGCCATCTCGATTCTTCGAGATGTGCTCAATTTTATAAACTTGAACTACGTAGACGCTACAACGGCTGACACTGAGACCCTGTTAGAAGGAGCTCTGGACGGAATGCTGGAGGCCATCGAAGATCCCTATACCTCCTTCATCAACTCGGAGGAAATGGATGGTCTGAACGACCTGTCCACTGGTGAGTTTGGTGGCGTCGGCCTCCACATTCGTAAGGTCGATAACGGGGTAATGGTCATCGCGCCGATTGACGGCTCACCCGCACATGTAGCTGGCATTTCGGCTGGTGATTTGATCGTAGGAATCAACGATGAGGACGCCATTGAACTGAATAGTGCTGACGTAGTATCTCGCCTGCGTGGAGCACCTGGAACTAGCGTAACCATCTCATTATTGCGTTCCGGTGGAGCACAATTGGAAATAACCGTCACGCGCACGTTGATTGAAGTCCCCACTGTACATCACGCACTAATCAGCCCAAAGATCGGCTATGTGATAGTGAGTCAATTTACTAGTAAGACTCCGAACCGGATCCGCGAAGCACTGATAGAACTGAACGAAAGCGCGCAATCTTTGATCTTGG
>CAZTZA010000002.1:11326-31490 GCA_964618015.1 uncultured Spirochaetaceae bacterium
TCCAGGAGGATTGTTATCTTCCGTGGTAGAAGTGGTCGACCTATTCCTGGACTCCGGCATCATCGTGACGACCCGATCACGCTTACGGAGCGAAGACCAAGAATATGTTGCCTCACGACAAGCTACGATTGTTGATAAAGAACTGCCCATTATAGTTTTAATAGACAGCAGCTCCGCCTCTGCTGCAGAGATCCTCGCTGGAGCCCTGAAGGATCACGCACGTGCCTATCTGATAGGGGAGCAGAGTTTCGGAAAAGGGTCGGTGCAGCAGATCAAACGCATTGAGGGAGATCGTGCTGTCAAGGTGACCACTGCTCGTTACTACACCCCGGCCGGGAGTAAGATCGACGGGATCGGTATCCACCCCCATAAAATAACTGAGCCTGAGCTGAGCAAAGCCGAGGAGGAAAAGCTACACAACCTAGGTCAATCAGAGCTGGTATATCGGTTTGCGGTGGATAATCCTAAACTAACCAATCCTGCCCTCCTTCAATTGATAGAAGAAGTAGCGCAAGAATACTACGAGTTCAGTGAGCAACTTATCCGACGAGAAATCGTGCGTATTATCTCTAGGACTGATCCAGAAGCACCGATCTACGACCTGAATTATGATCCGTCAATGATCGAGGCCGTACGGTTGCTGCAGACCGGGTCGTCTATCTTTGATTCCCTCGCAGATCACCCTGAACTTAAATCTTCTGCCAAAGCCTCGATCAATTTTCGTCTGGATGCATAATCCAGATTATAAGTCCTAACCCCATACAGCGCTCGAAATCCAAGAGGACCTCAAGTAAGTGCAGATATTTGTAATTCCGTTAGACGCACTCGTCACTTCCAAATCCCTTCAACACGGAAGCAACCACAAGGTTGTCCTCACGGGAAAAGACTTTCACTACTTGGCACATGTGCGACGCCTTGTCCCTGGAGATCGTATACCAGCATGTACCCCGGACGGGACACGGTATCTAATGACCGTCACCAACCTCGAGCACGATCGCTTAAAGGCTTCTATCCTGCCAACCGAGTCTCTGGCGTGGCCGCCATCCTTTCCGTTGACTATTGTCATGGCGGTTGTCAAGCCTACCGCCATGGATCTAATTATCCGTCAGGCGACGGAGCTCGGTGTCGCGACCATCTTTCCGATAGTCACCGAACGTTCGATACCAAGCAGTCATGCCCAGCCTCGCGTAGCCCGTTGGCAGAGGATCGCACGAAGCGCTACCCAACAAAGCGGCCGTGAAAGACCACCTGAAATAAAGAATCCACAGAGTGTGAAGAACCTCCTGGAAGCTGTGCCAGTCTCTGCCATTAAACTGCTATTCCATCCTCCGGAAGTGGCTGAAATCCCCGTCAACCTACCACCAGCGCTTGATCCATCTCTTGAGGTCTGGCTTTTGATTGGACCAGAGGGAGGTTTTTCACAACAGGAACTAAGCCTTATCTCTTCCTTCGGTTTTCGACGCTGCTCACTAGGCTCTACCGTGCTACGTACGGATACCGCTGCCGTATCGGCAATTACCACCGCGCAGCTGGTACTCTGGTGGGGAAATCCACAACGTGAACAACAATGACTTGCCAACCGTATAAGCGGCATCGGATAGGCCTTACAGAGATCATTCGATACAAAGTTAAAGAGTTTGACGGAACAAGCTGCACGTCGCTATAGTGACCCTTGTGCCTATAGCGTCCATGGAGCCCAAAGTGGGGCAACCGGCCGTAGGTGAGCCTGGTAACAGTTTCCAAGAGGATGGCCTACGCATCGACGTACATGTGGTCCAAAAGGTGAGCGGTTGCGTGATCCTTTACCTGCGCGGCCGCATTGGCCCCCGAAGCCTTGAAAATTTCCGAAGTCGAGTAAATATCTTAGTCGAGACGGGCTTCACTCGCTTAGTCTTGCACTGCGAGGAAATGCAATCAACTGCAGGAACGGCGACTGGAGCGTTCGCATCCCTGCAACGAGAACTTCGGTTAATCAATGGAAATCTTGTACTATTGAAGCTGCCTCCAGAGGAAGTTGAATGCTATCGATTGCTTGGTTTCACTGCTCTATTTTTGATTGCGGAAGAGTTGGATGAAGCATTTTCCTATCTCACTGGCGCTGTACAGACCGAGCCAGCGGGAGTCTTTCCGAATTTAATTCAGTGCCCGTCTTGCAGCACAAACCTTCGAGCTGCTAGGGCTGGCCGATTTCGCTGCTCGAACTGCCAGGGGATTCTGGCAATTAACAACGGCGCACAGGTATTTGCATCATGACACATCAGCGTATTGAGAGCTTTCTCCACACTCTAGGACTGGCCTTCGAAGAAATAGACTCTGAGACCTGGATAATTAACGACGAAGAGCACGGAGTCCAAAATGTAATCGTCGTACATGAAGAACCCGTTATCGTTTTTCGACTCAAGGTTACTGACCTGCCACCGGGTGACCACCGTGCGCTCTACGAAGAGCTATTACGTCTGAACGGCACCGACCTGCTGCATGGTGCCTACGCGCTAGAAGGGAACACCGTAATTTTGCTCAACACACTGCTCAGCGAAACGATTGATATTGAAGAGTTCCAAGCCACTCTAGACTCGATTAGCCTTTCGGCTGCTGAGCATTACGAGCAACTACTACCACTGGTAAAACAGGAGGAAGGATAAGATGGGTCTTTTTGACCGATTCCGTAGAGTTGTAAAGTCGAATATTAACGACATGATCAGCAAGGCTGAGAATCCGGAAAAGATGCTGACGCAGCTGATTGAAGACATGAACGAACAACTCATCGAATCCAAGAGAGCAGTCGCTGGCGCGATAGCTGATGAAAAGCAACTCGAGCGGCAGCTTCTGCAACAACGAGCTCAATCCGAAGATTGGGAGAAACGGGCCGTCCTCGCGGTACGTGAAGGGAAAGATGAGCTAGCAAAGCGAGCTTTAGTACGCACTCAGGAACTAAAGGAATACGTCGGCACCTACCAGGAACAGTGGGAAGCGCAGCTCAACGCAGTTGAACAGCTGAAGGGATCACTACGAGATCTGACACAAAAGATTGAAGAAGCACAGCGCAAGAAAAATATCTTAATCGCTCGTACTAAACGGGCCGAGGCACAGCAACGTATCCAAGCAACGTTGAGTAGTTCACGCGACACCTCAGCATTTGAAGCCTTCGACCGTATGGCAAAGAAAGTAGATCAGATTGAAGCACAAGCCGACGCTGAACAGGAGATCGGGGAGCTCGACGCAGGCGATAAGGACCTTGAGCAAGAGTTCAAACAACTAGAGCAGGGTGAAACATCGGCGGATCAACTGTTAGAAGATCTCAAGAAAAAGATGGGGCAAATTGAGGATAAATCCGAACCGAGTGAAGCAAGCGAGAGCACCTCAGGCGGATAAAGGCTCGCTCTACTATCGGATGGATATTTCCATTTGTCCGTCTGATCGCAAGCTCTAGGGAGGCTCAACTGCTACCCATGCCTCGCCATACATGTCAGATCGTTGAGAGCTGACTCAAAGGTCTCTACCGATGCTCGGCACCGAGAGACCATGGCTATCGAATAGTAAAAGCCCGTCTACTATAGGGGACTCTTCAGTTTATCTCCGACAACACCCTCACCTGGTCTGTTGAGAAAACTTTGGACTGTGCCCCAGGACATCTCTTGTGGTAATTTCTGGAAGACCCTGTCGATTGGTGTCCGTTCGAATCACACAAACTTCAAAAACGCCAACCATACATGTTGCCTGAGTAAGGCAGCGATAATCATCGACCAATTCAGGCTGACGCCCAGTCCGGAACTGCCAGGAACAATACTTTTTGGACACTAAGGTAGATCACTTCGTAGCAAAAACGGACGAAAGTCGACCTGTTGTCGAACCGGAGAGTCAGTGGTGACCAGTGATCCCTGGTCACCACTGTTTAGGTTCAATAGCTAAATTTGCAACCTGTCTTCAGGTCAGTCCTATGAGAATAACCTTATAAATATATCGTTCAGAGCGATCACCGTAGTGACGAAAACAATTGAAACCATTGACATCAGCTTGAGTAAAATGTTGATCGACGGTCCGGACGTGTCCTTGAACGGATCACCCACGGTGTCCCCAACCACGGCTGCCTTATGCGGTTCAGATCCCTTGCCACCGTGCGCTCCGCCCTCAATAAATTTCTTAGCGTTATCCCAAGCACCCCCAGCATTAGCCATCATGATCGCCAGTACAAATCCGGAAGTCAGAGCACCCGCAAGCAATGCAATCACTGTAAACGGGCCAAAAATAATCCCGGTCAATATTGGAGCAAGCACTGCCAAAAGCGACGGCACCACCATCTCACGCTGAGCTCCTCTCGTAGAAATCTCCACGCAACCAGCGTAATCCGGACGATCCGTACCCTCGAGAAGTCCTGGCTTCTCTTTAAATTGACGACGCACTTCCTTAACCATATCGCCAGCAGCTCTACCAACAGCACGCATCGAGAGAGAAGAGAAAACGAACGGTAACATAGCCCCAATAAACAGCCCGATCAGAATCTTGGGATCCAGCAGATTGATATTCATCACTACATCAGTGATGTGACCATCAGCACCTCGAATGATCTCCACGATACCAGAGTAGAACTCCTCGAATAACGGTGATACGGAAAGCTGCTCAAACGCCTCGCGTATCTTGTTACCGTATTCAGCTAGCAACGCTAGAGCCGTAAGAGCAGCTGATCCTATTGCAAATCCCTTGCCCGTGGCGGCAGTAGTGTTGCCGAGTGAATCCAAAGCATCAGTACGCTCTCTCACGTGCGGCTCCATTTTGGCCATTTCAGCTATCCCGCCAGCGTTATCGGCAACGGGTCCATATGCATCAGTGGCCAGCGTAATGCCCAGAGTCGATAACATACCTACCGCCGCAAGTCCGATTCCATATAATCCAAGACCCGGCGTAGCCGCACCTCCAGACAGGAAAAAAGCTGCCAACGTGGCCGCTACCACGGTCAGCACCGGAATTAATGTAGACAACATCCCAAGGGAAACACCGCCAATAATCGTGGTAGCTGGACCAGTAAGCGCTTCGTTAGACAATATCTGCGTGGGCTTGTAGTGGTCGGACGTGTAATACTCGGTGAAGTAACCGATGACGTTACCGGCGATCAGGCCTACGATCATTGCTGCCCATATACCAAGAAACTCGGTCCCCAGAGTCAGATAGACTAGCAAAAAAGAACCTATCGCTATCAAGACAGTCGATCCATAGATGCCACGCCTTAAAGCGCTAAGTAAGACCGCCTGACTAGCGTCCCCCTTAGCACGCACTACAAAAGTTCCCAAAATCGAACACAGCACGCCGATCGTAGCAATCGAAACGGGCACTTGGATCGCCTGCAGGGCTGTAATGGAGTCAAGACCAAGCGATGCTATTGCACCTAATGCCATCGTGGCGATGATCGATCCTACATAGGACTCGTATAAGTCTGCTCCCATACCGGCAACGTCACCAACATTGTCGCCAACGTTGTCAGCGATCGAAGCTGGGTTACGCGGATCATCCTCTGGAATACCAGCCTCTACCTTGCCGACTAGATCAGCGCCGACGTCTGCAGCTTTAGTAAAAATACCGCCACCCAAACGAGCAAACAGTGCCATAGCGGACGCACCCATGCCGAAGGTAATCATGATCGGCGGTATCTCCTCTGGCGATACATCAAATACCGCCCGCAGTAGCCACCACCAAATCGAGATGTCGAGTAGCCCCAGGCCAACGACAGTCATACCCATGACCGTCCCCGACGAAAAGGCAACTCGTAATCCGGCATTCAAACTATCGCGAGCACCCCATGCGGTCCGCGCATTAGCTCGGGTTGCTACCGACATCCCGATGAAGCCGGCAAGCGCCGAAAAAAAGCCGCCGGAGATGAAAGCGAACGGCACGAATCCAGAAAGTAACTTAAACCCCCAGGCGATCACTCCCAGGATTGCAAACAGCACTACAAAGAAGATTGATACTACCTTGTACTGTTGCTTCAGATAGGCGATGGCTCCTTCTTGAACAGCGCGACTGAGTTCTTTCATGCGGTCGTTGCCGGACTGCTTACGCAATACGATTAGCGCTAAGATCAGCGCGAAGGCCAAGGCTGCGATGGATCCGATCCAAGTGACCCACATCATGTCGGGACCGGCATCATTTGTATGCACGGCATCGGCACCGTTAGCCAACGCCAGTGTCGCCGGCAATGTGGCGAACACCAGGATAATTAAAATGGAGAAGCTGCGTCTCATCGAACGTCCTTCTAGTGGGATATTGTAGCGCTACAGAAACCAAGCGCCGCTTTATTATACCTAAATTGTAGCCGACCGGGTAATCATAATCGACGGCTCCACAAAAGAACCCTAGGATAGCTTTCATGTTGAGTCGAAATAGTTCGCCAGGCAACGTAGAACAGGCCGTGTTGAATTCTCGTATCACACTACGTTCCAATCCGCGAGCTATCGTCCCGCTGTTACTGCCAGCGATGATCGTCGCCTTATTACTGTTAATTAGTATCCTGAAAGAAACGTGGATACTGCTACTAGGCGTCATACCCATTGCCTTGATCGGTTACCGCCTGCTTCGCTACCTCATCAAACAGTTCCGCAACCGGGTGATCCTCTACGAAGATCGCATAGAACTTGATTTTATGGGCGAAGACCAAGCCGTTATGCACTGGATAGATCTGGACCGAGCGGGGCTTGCTACTACTGGCAAACGGCGGCGCAGCATATTCCTATACCACGCTAGCAGAGATCAACTCTTAGAGATATCCGACGAATTCGAGTCATTCAATACAATGGTGGCCATTGTGCGCGAACGAACGAATTTTGAAGAACTCGACCTACAGGGATTCCGCACGGTTAATGAGTATCTGCGCGCTAAATCATCCGGGGACTAGTAGCGCTGTTTCAGACTCCAGAAAATTCTCGCTCACACGCATTTGCAATCGCTAGTCCTCCAGCGATGCTCCGATAATAATCAAAATCCTGTACCCTCCCCGGGAAAATATCTGATAGCCAACGCTGCACTGGTACGAGCTGAGAGGAGCCGCCAGTGCATACGACCTGATCAACATCATTTGCACCAATATCAGCAGAATTCAGTAAAGCCTGAGTTGTAGCATCCACCCGATCCATCGTAGACGCGACTACTTCCTCCAAACGAGCACGATCAAACGGCAAGTGCAGATCAATCTCTTTCACACTGATTGCGCTCGACTTTTTTTCGGACAGATCCGCCTTAGCGGCTTCAGTTGCACTTAGTAAGGAGTAAGCCGCATTACCGCGGATAACCTTCCACAGACGAGTCAGTTTTTGACGTTGCTCAGGACCGGACTGAATACCGGCGAATATCTTTTCGATAAGGTCCGGACGGTTTGACATGTAGGCTGTTTGCCAGTTCAACAAATAATCTTGGTACTGGTAGAAAGGAAAAACTGTATCAGGATCCGATTTAGATAACGAGCTCTTTATCGTGCATCCTTCGCCTAGCTCCGGAAAGATGACATCTCTCATAATCTTCTGATCTATGTGGTTACCACCAATTGGGAGTCCACGTGTCGCCACTACTTTGAACCCACCATCGCGAGTAGAAAGTAAACACATGTCCAAAGTGCCTCCACCAAAGTCGAACGTCAGCAGGTGATCGGGATAATTCGTTTTCGCACGTAGATAGCTTAATCCAGCCGCCACCGGCTCCGGATAGAAAACCACATCTCTAAACCCAGCATTCTGACAGGCGGTGGTCATTCGCTTAATTGCGACATCACTAGCCCCAGTGCCACCCACGTATCTGATAGGTCGGCCAATATGGATACCACGGCTTACCTCATAACCTGCTCTTTCTAAAACAGTCCGGATTTCGGTCAGAATCAACGTGATCAGAGCTACTATATGAAAGTTTCGTTGGAACACTTTAAAGCGGCTCTGGTTATCCACGCCCAGAAAGCTCTTCAACCCGCGAAACAGCCGCCCCGGAAGCTCAGTGTCATCATAGCCTGTCACTTGATGAATCTGGGTGGTATCTCCCCGCCCGTGACCAGCGCGGATCGTGTCCGTGGTACTGAAAGTCATCGCGATTTCACCGACATTGATACGCTTTAGACGGACAGTTCGCCCGCGGTTGTCGTCTAGGTATCGCTGTATTGCCAACGTACCAACCGACCGATCCATGGATCGGTCTAAATATAAAGCTGACGGCATAATCTTGGGGTTTGCGGCCCTTGGATCCAGACTAATATAGGTGGTCTGATCACCCTGCCAAACAGCCAGCGTACTATTAGTAGTGCCGAAATCGAGCCCGATCCCGATCATGCCGCTCCCTTAAGAGGTAAAGCCCTCTGCATCCTAAGTCTACAATCTTAAAACGCTTTTACGGTTCGCCTAAGGGAGCCATGATCAGCGTCTTCGAGCCCATGAGGCTATCGTATGCAGCGTTGTTCGTCGAGCGCCTGGCTACTATTCAATATGATTGACACAGATGCGACTCACTTTCTACGCTGCCTATCCGGCCCGGATGGTGAAATTGGTAGACACGCTAGGTTCAGGGTCTAGTGGCCGCAAGGCTGTGGAGGTTCGAGTCCTCTTCCGGGCATTGATATTTTCAATAGAGGAAATAATTGCGATAGTTAACTGACGTAGTCGATAGATCCGCAAGTGTGGCAGGTAGGAGCACCCCATTAATCTTAATTGTCTTTCCTTTCGTCTGACTCCTGACGAGCGTAGCGAATTTGATGAGAATGGGTACTTTGTTGTCAGACAGGCACTCCCGCCCACTATGGTAGAATCTCTTGTCGAAGCAACTGACCGACTCTATAAGCTTTACGGCCCGTCTTCAAGCAAGGTCTATGGCCCTAGCAAAGGCCGACTGAAACCTAATGGAAATCTCCTCCTCTTGGACGTACTTGGCAAAGATGACCGATTTCTCGACCTGGTCGACTGGCCCCATACGTTTCCAAAGATTGTCGATATCCTTGGGTGGAACATTCAACTCTACCATTCCCACCTTGGAGTAAATCCTGGACTCAATCAGGATCCGCCTTCACAACTGCCTGCAGAGCGTCTCTCATGGCATCAAGATACAGGTCAGCTCAATCACGACCTTGAAACCAGTCCGAGGCCGCGTATCTCGCTCAAGGTTGGATTCTTCTTGACTAGCACCAACGAGCCAAATAGAGGCTGTTTCCACGTCATTCCTGGACGTCATCTAGAGGACACTCTTGATCTACCAGATGACGAGACTGTCGAACACCCCGAAGCACTGCCCGTGATGGTGGAAGCAGGCGACGCTGTCTTTTTTGATCGCAGAGTCTGGCATGCCGCAGGGCATAACAGTTCTGATATAACACGCAAGGTCATCTTTTTAGGTTACAGCTACCGCTGGTTAAAACCGAGAGATGACATGACTGTCGGGCACTATATAGACCGAGCAGACCCTATTCGACGGCAACTACTTGGAGTTTCCGTCAATGGCGGCTATGGGTTCACTTCCCCCTCCGATGAAGACGTGCCACTGAAGCGCTGGTGGCAAGATCATGCAGCGGATTCATAAGATAAAATCCGTCCAGCAGGTTGCAACTTGTGGTTATTTTTCCAGATAGTGCCAACTCGCTTATCCACAGATTGAGATGGATCGCTCCTTCCCATACCGTAAAGCAAGCATCAAGGAAATACTTATCATATTCCCCTATCATTAACCTATTATAGATTTACTTGTTAGCTTGATCACTTTCCTAGCAAGTCGCACAGGGAAGAACTGAATGCTGGGCAAAGATGGACACGGAAGATAAGTAGGTAAGATCAAGCGTAACAAAGCTCCTAACTATCCCTAGTACATTGGTGACTTCGCTATCGGCCGTAACACGGACCAAAGAAAGAAAAGCGCCACTTCATTGAAGGTGTACCTTCACGCTGGGATAAGATTTTCTCTCGGCAACAATTCTGCTACTTTCCTAACGGCATCAGCAATATCCTCTATGTCCTTCCTGTGAAAGGTCTCGATTATGCTGATAGTCAACATATGCCGTAGTGCCTTCTCCGCGCGAGGACACATCCCTTTGCAATATTGAATTTCACGGGCACCGTGACATCCATCAAAAGGATGAGAGGATGTCCCAAACGTGTTCTTAGCAGCTAACGCCTCCATACAGAGGAATATAGGCAATCCTATATATCCTGCACTAGCAACGACACCTTCAGCCGTTAGAGCTTCTGAGAACTTGTCTACCTGCCAGTGATCAATCCGCACTGGATATAACCAGTAACTGTGCTCAGATCCCTTGGTGATAGGCGGTGCACTCACACCGTCTATGTCGGAGATCAACTCTGATAGGTAGGTTCCCAGCTTTATTCGTTTTTCGACAACGCTCCTAACCTTTCTCACCTGAGGTAACCCCACCGCGCCCTGTCGCTCGGTCTTTCGGTAATTGGGAGCCAGAAGAGCATACCTACGCGATGCCCGTCCAAGCTCTTGAGTCCAACCTTTGTTCCGGAATAAAAACATCCGCTCCGCCCAGATATCTCGATTGGTGATTGTCATGCCGCCATCACCAGTCGTCATATGCTTGGACTGCTGTAAACTAAACACTGAGACATCTCCTCTGACACCTAGGTATTTACCGTTGTACAGCGTCGCGTGCGCTTGGCTACAGTCTTCAATAAGCGGGATACCATGTCGATTTGCAATATCCTGTATCTTGTTCATATTACAAGCGTTTCCGAACAAGTGGACTACCATGATCGCGGCCGTGCGGCCCGTGATCTTACGCTCGACATCCTCTGGGTCCATATTGTAGGTCTCATCAACATCAGCAAAAACGGGAATACAGTTCTGAAAAACGACAGGAATTACCGATCCGGCGTCCGTTATGGAGGCGATAATGATCTCATCTCCGGGTTCTGGATTTATCATTCCCAGCGCAATATGGATTGCTGCTGTACCAGAGGTAGAAGCAACCGCATGCTTAGCGCCATACAAAGAGGCAAACTCTTTCTCCAGTGCAGATACTTTCGGTCCACCAACACCAAAAAGATTCTGCGAACGGACGGCTTCTACTACCAGGGCGACTTCCTCCTCTCCATAGGGCGTTCGCTTGGGGAACGGAATATTCCGCAATGGCTTACCGCCGTCAATCGCTAACTTCCTCACGTCGCAATTCCTCTACCACCGCTCCGCCAACGATGAGTCTCCATAGCATGCACCTATAATGAGTGATTCAGATATTCTAATAACGGCAGGTCAACAGAAACCTCATTAATATAACAACTAATTATATAGTATTTATATATAAATCAAGAATCCTTTCGGAGCAGATTTGTACTCCGCGATCGACATTACCTGTCTCCCATAGAAAAGCGATAACTACCTTTAGAGTTTACTTGTAGGAAATTTCAAGATCTAGAAACCGCCATAGTGGTTCACCTGCAAAAAATTCCTCCGCTTCTTTCATGATACCGGTGTCTTTTCGCCACTGCAGGTAGGTGTCATAATGCTTCTTGCTATCCCATAAGCTAAACACCTCGATTCTGTTCTCGTCCTCCGGATCTGATGCAACATAAACCCAGCAGCAGCCATCATACGAACGTGTTTCCGGGAGCACTGAATTCATAAATTCGAGCGCCTCTTTTCGTTTACCAGGTTTCACGGTGACTTGAAGATTTAAGATTACGGCCATTTCCCCTCTCTCTATACACGACTACCTAGGCCTTCTGCCTGGATAATGGTCAGCGCCCTATAAAAAGGCACCTACTTTGACTCTAACAAAAAATCCAGGCGGCCTCCATTCAGGATGAACGAGGATCCAATCTCTTGCTGTCAATCATCTACCAAATATGGAGACGAACGGTATTCGCTGCAGGATAGACGCAAATAATTAAAAATAGAGAAAATGAGAAGACGGCGGTTCTATATTTTTATATAACCACCACTTTCCCCACTATCATCCGGTAGCAAGCCGCCAGGGTTCTTCTATGAACTCTTTCAGCGAACGCCCTCTCTTCATTCACGTACTTCCGAAAATCTATAGCAGGTCATCCTGTACCGACTGTCATCGTTTGCGTAACTGGACAGTCGCGGACGCCGTAGATCCACAGGAAGACTACCAGATTCCGTTGGGATACTCGTAGCGAATCTCTAATTCCACATCTTCGATGGAGATCTCTAACTCCTTTACCAGCCATTCGTTTCGCTTTACCACTTGAATCATGATCTCGTTCGCCCCCTGTCTTGGAAGGTGGAAGCGCAAGTCATACTCGAGCCATGTCTGATCCATCGTGCGCGCCATGTACTGCCCTGTCTTCATAGGGTTCACGCACGTAATCCTATTACCGTTAAGAGTAACTTCGATCTCATCGTAGTTTGTCATGTTATCCACGTGGATCCGAAGCCGACACACGGAGATGCGGTCGGCCGATGCGCCCGTATCGTCAGCCACGTCGATGGTTAGCGTGAGAGGATCGAGACCAACGACAGCTGGCAGTTGTCGTTCACTTTCTAGGCAGTTGGGAAATGACGTATCGGACCCCCCATCACCCGATCGCATCACAAGATAGGTCTTGTCCTTGTGGCGCAAGCGAATCGGATCGCCGATATCGTCAACCGCTGCGCGGTTGTCGTAGTTGTAGGTCCAGGTGGTACCGAAAAAATTGAAGGCGTATATGCCGTCGCAGCCCTGGTTCCAGTGGCGGGCCGCTAGTGCACGGAGCATCTCGTTTTTCAATGGTGTCATGATGGGAGGCTTAAAATACCAACGCTGGAAGTCCCCAGTGTGTCCGGCAGAGTAAGCCTCCTCCAGTGCTGGATAGAGCTGTACACCGCTGCCACGGATCAAATCAACCCATTCTCCGATATCGGCTTCCGTATCTTGGGCGAAGAACGACGATGGAACAATGCTGTCAATCAGTCCATCGTGACCCCAGGTGCGGACATCCAGGCCGAGCCGCTCACTTCCACCAATCGTGCTTGGAACTCGTGCGCCGAATCGAATTGGCTTGCCGCGACGTTCCGCAATTGTGGTCATTCCCAACCGCGTCTCACGCATGAGTTGGGTCATAAGCGATGAGCCAGCGTCTTCGGATCCGCGCTTGAAGTATCCGGGACAACGCATGAAGTCGAAAAGGAATCCATCCACGTCGTAGCGCTCGCATGCTTCGAGAGTAAGGTCGCGACGTAGGGCCCGAACTTCTTCGTGTGCGAAATCCTGGAAGAATCTCAACACTCTCCAAAGTTCCTCTGGCCAGCCGCGCGCCCCTTCTTCACCAATCAAGTACTCTGGGTGTTTAGAAAAAAAGTCGCCGGACCAAAGATTGGCATGATCCCAGTCGGGGTCGTAATGATGCCAGTCGTTCATCGCCAGGCGGAACCAAAAATCGACGCCCAGTCGCTGGGCTTCCTGGATTTTTATCTGTTCTGGATCGATGCCAGACTCGAAAGCGAGTCGAAGATGCTCGGCGTGTCTCCAGAGCTTGGGGCTACCGATATGTTTTCCGGCAAGCATCCGCTCGACGATGAACTCCGCATTCTCGACCTTGGTAGGCCAGCCAACGGTGAATCCGGCGTTGGAGCCCATGCAACCAACGTAGGCATCGACTGGCTGACCTTCGAAGAAGCCAAAGTGTGCTTGAGCGATCCTTTCAGCAGAAATTGGCGGGTGGTAATACTGCTCCTGACCAGTGTTCTGGTCCCACATTACTCGGTAGCGACGTAGTTGATCCTTTTGATGTTTCTCTTCCATGAAACCTGTCCTTTACCAATAAAAGTCCGCACGTATTTCACCACGAGTCTAACACGCTCCGACATTCTGGCAGGTGTGCGGACTTTGGGCATAGTTCTGTCAGCGTACTGTTGCGCCGCCGCAAAAGAACATTACAGGCTGTGCGCCTTATTGCGAGGAGTAAAGGACCTCAAAAAAACACGAATCTGATCTAAAATATTGTTATTCTAACAACAGACGTTTCTTACAGAAAAAACCGAAAGCTTGGACTAAATGATAGGAGAAACACAGTGAAAATTAAGCAGTGCGTCGTATTTCCAATCTTAATTAAACCTGATCTTGCGCTGAGTGAGCTGTGTCGGCAAGCAGCAGACATCGGTTATGTAGCAATCGAAATGTGGGGACGACGAGGAGGCGGAGCACCTTCGGACTATGACCTCAATGAAGTCGTTGGCGTAGCGCGTGAGAATGGCATGCGCTTGGTAAGCATGTGCGGCCACGGTACATTGGAAAACGGCTGCAATAACCCAGACAATCATGACCGTATCGTCAGGGAGACCGAGGAATCCATAGCGCTTGCAGTTGCTAACGAGGTTCCCAATGTAATTGCGTTTGTCGGGAATCGACAATCCGGGCAGAGCGACCTGGAGGGTATGGTCGAGTGTGCTCGCGTACTGCGCCGGATGGCTCCAATCGCTGAAGATTCTAACATCAACATCAACATAGAATTGTTAAATTCTCGAATAGATCATCCCGGCTACCTAGGTGATCACACCGACTGGGGCGTCGCATTGTGTGAGATGGTTGCCAGCTCCCGAGTTAAATTGCTGTTCGACATCTATCACATGCAAATAATGGAGGGAGATGTGATCCGTTCTATCCGTCATGCCCTCCCCCATATCGGACATTTCCATACCGCTGGTAATCCAGGCCGTCACGACCTGGACAATATGCAGGAGCTCAACTACCGCGGGATCTGCGAAGCTATTGCCAGTACCAACTATGATGGCTACGTTGGGCATGAGTTCCGCCCAAAGGGCGGCATTCTGACCGCTCTGAAACAAGCGTTCGACCTATGCAACGTTGCAACCTGAAAACTATGAGACTCTCACCGCCCCACGATGGAACAGACGATCTGATCTCCCGCAGATCTCGGAGAAACGGTGCGTCTATTCAGGTAATTCAGATGCCTGGCTCAAGTCGATAGGCTGCTCTATCGATGCTGAACGGTACAATCTGACCTATAGATCCGGATACTCATGCTCATGAGCTGGGCTACGCACACCCGATATACTACGCTGTCCTCATATATACCATGCATCAACCTGCAGACTTAAACCTAAGCGTCGTGGACCAGTCGCCGCTACGCAGGGGAGGTACAGGCGCTGATGCCCTACAGGAATCTGTCTTACTCGACCAGGCATGCGAGAAAATCGGTTACTCCCGCTACTGGGTCGCCGAACATCACAACTCTTCATCATGGACGGGAGTCAGCCCAGAAATATTGATTGGCCAAATCGCATCCCGAACTTCAACTATTCGTGTCGGCTCTGGCGGAGTAATGCTTTCCCATTATTCAGCGTTGAAGGTTGCAGAGCAATTCTGTGTACTCGATGCATTCTTCCCCGGGAGAATAGATCTAGGCATAGGCCGGGCCCCGGGTAGTGATCATAAAACGGCCACTGCACTCGCCTATCCTCATCCGACTAGGTGCTCAACGCATTTTCCACGGCAAGTTAATGATTTGCTTGACTTTCTTTCAGGTAACATGGCCGAAGACCACCCGTTCTCGGGAATTCAAGCTCTATCCGGTCCGCAACCGTCTACCAAACCAGAAGTTTGGTTGCTAGGTTCTAGCGACTTTAGTGCCAGAATAGCAGCCTCCCTCGGCCTACCGTTTGCATTCGCTGACTTCTTTGGCGACTTGGAGCACGGGCCACTCGTCGCTGATCTGTATCGAAGTAAATTCCAGCCTTCGGCCTTTACAGATAGCCCCAGACTCAATGTCACGCTCCAAGCACTCTGCGCGCCAACTGAGCAAGAAGCCCATTACGTTGCTTCAAGTAGAAATCTCAATAAACTGCGCCAAACTTACCGGGAACAGCCTTCTGAGACATCCAAATCAACCTCGGACTTGTCTTCTGGCCTCGTTTCCCCCGATCAGGCACTATCATATTCACTATCGGATCCCGAACGCGTTGCACTGGAAAAAATGGCGCCGAGTTATATCGATGGTACCCCGGAACAGGTCCGCCAAGGCATTTTAGCGACAGCCAATCGCTACCAGACTTCTAATATTGGCATCGTCACAAACTGCTACGAGTTCGAAGACCGCATTCGGTCCTACGAGCTGATAGCCCGATCATTTAATTTAAACGGCAAGAACTGACGTCGGCGAGCGTGACACGTTACAAAGCATCTGCCCCTAAATTATACGCATTCGCTCATTATTAACTATTGTTACAACTAAAACATCAACTATATCTCCCGCGTGACTAATCAAAACTTGTAATTGCAACGATACTCCCTCACCAGCATGGAAAAAATGGCCGCAGCATCCCTCAACCGTAGGGTTAATTTCTACGTCCCGACGGAACGTTACTCCCCAGACCAGAGATAACATCTCGTTCTCATCGGTCTTTCGAAAGGATTTTTCTATATTCCGCGAACATCGATCAATAACACTGGGCGAGAAAGAAATTGAATAATAGAATAATAGAAATGCCGGATCTCACTGTCGGACTCATCGGCCTTTGCCATCCTCATTCCGCCGGTCACATTCGTACGCTGGATTGCCTACCTGAAGTAACTCGGATCGTCGCTTGGGATGAGGAACCTACTGCCTTTGAAAAGATTCGTGGCGAAGTTCACGACACCACAATTGAAGCAGCAAAAAATCTCCAAGATCTCCTTGGCCGAGAACTTGCGTTCGTAGTAGCAGCTGAGCGTAATGATCGGAATCCAGATCTGTTTACACTGATCATAGAGTCAGGACACCACCTCTTAGCTGAGAAACCTCTGGGACGCACCGCCGCCGACGCTCGCCGTGTGGTATCAACTGCAGCCCGTGAAGGTCGGCAATTTTCGGTTTTCTATACCAACCGCTTCAATCCGTTAGTTGTGCAAGCACGCGACACATTGCGATCCGGTGCACTAGGCACACTCCACTCCATAGAATTTCGCGTGCTTACCACCCAAGTACGCTTCCGTGGCCCTGATCACTGGCTGTTTAACCGTGAAATTGCCGGTGGTGGTATCCTCTCGTGGCTCGGTTGCCATTACCTGGACCTCATATCCTATCTGAGCGATGACGAAATCACATCTGTTGCTGCTGAGATTGCTACACGGGGCAATGACAAAATTGACGTAGAGGATACTGCGACGCTATCGATGCGGATGGGCTCAGGTGCACTATCGTCCCTTCACGCGTCCTATGTCCTCGCGATAAGCGGCGGCGGTTTCTATAACGCTGCGGGCTATGACCAACATGCGGGTGTGTACGGCCGTGAAGGCAGGCTTTGGTGGGATGACCATGGCCCCCCAAAACTACACATAGAAAGCCGTGCAGCAGAATTTAGTGCGGCGCCGAAGCGGACGTTCACCTTTACACCGGCTGAATCTCGTGCATATGCCGGAGGATTTGGTGAACTAATCGTACGCACGTTCATTGCGGCCACAAGAGGCGAATGCCCAGTGCCATGTCCAGGCGAAGCAGCAGTGCGGGTAGACCAAATCATCGATGCTGCCTATGAGTCAGCACGTACTGGTCACCGAGTAGAAATCCCGCCGGTTACATGAGACGACTACTGAAATGGACACGTAATGCTTCCGCTTCATATCAGATAAGAGACTCTGTAGCGTCGGCCGCCCAACGCGGGTTTTAGAGCATGGCAGTACCCCCAGCCACCAGGTAAGCCTTGCCATCGCGAATGACACGATCCGCAAACTCCGGCGTTCGAATCGCCCCAGGCACGATTACTGGTACATCAATTGCCCGGCGCACGTGTTCGGCGATCTCTACGTGATAGCCCTCTGACTCCCCATCCCAGTCCTGTGCTTGGGGCCCGTGAACTCCGCCGGAAATATGAATAACGTCCACACTTGCCGCCACTAACATACGAGCGGCAGCCACAGCTGCGGCTGTATCCAGACCGCCCTCTCTATAGTCCAGCGCGCCGAGACGGTACTGTACCCAGCAATCCGGGCCGACAGCTTCACGTACTGCTCTTACTACGGCACACGGCAGCGCTGCGCGCCTTTCGGCATCGCCTCCATATTGATCCTCACGGCTATTGACCAGCGGAGATAAGAATTGACTCAACAGGTAGCCATGGGCACCGTGTATTTCGACTAAATCGTACCCAGCCTTCACTGCTCGACGAGCGGCATTCGCAAAGTCAATCTGGTATTGCTCTATTTCTGCGATTGTCGCAGGCCGGCATTCTTCCTGGCAACGAGGCACTACACCGATAGAGGCACTGACCGGCTGATGTCCACTACAAACGCTGGAAACCTTACCTCCACCGTGATTTATCTGTATTCCTACCACTGCACCAGTATCTTTAATCCCTTTGCTAAGAGTAAAATGACCCTCGATTAATGCGTCGTCGTGGATACCAAGCTGGTCATTGCCAGTACGACCATCCGCTACCACATAGGAATGTTCAACTATCACCAGACCAACGCCTGCAGCGGCACGAGGCACGTAGCGCTTTAGGTGATCCTGTGTCACCGAACCATCTGGCAACGACAAATGGCTCTCCATAGGCGGCATCACGATCCGGTTGCGCACTGTTCGGCCCTTAATGGTAATCGGTGACAGTAGTCCAGGCGTAGTGTCGAAAACCATGTGGATCTTACTGTGCCCGCTATCCTATGCTCCTGTATAGAGCTGCGGTAGAAGTTGAACGATCTCTATCCAAGCAGTACGCCAGGGCGATACACGTTCGCATAGAGTTTATGGCTTAGGTCCGGGGACGTTTGCATCTTTTCTGTGGAACGTTTTGTAAATCAGCCAAGAAATTTTCCGTTAGTCTGCCTGGGACAGGCCTAACGATTAAATAACTTGGTAATTCCCTTATCGCTACGTTCTATGGGTTCGGAGGCGATGTACAAATTAGCACTTCCATAGTCTCATCGCCTGTGTTCTCGATACCGTGTTCACACCACGACGGCAGATGGATAAAAGTACCAGCCGAAACTTCACACCGCTCGCCATTCAAGGTCATGACACCCGCCCCCCGCAAAACAACGTAGCATTCCTCTGGGAAGTGGCTACCTGATTCAAGCTTTACGTGAGGCGGTATATAAAACATCACCAGACCCAAAGCCTGCGCTTGCGCTTTCTGATTAGACGGGTGGACCACCCGTACACCTATTCCTTCGCAGCCCGGGTAGCGCACTGGCATGCCGTCTTTCACTGTCACCACATGAGCTGGAGGCGGTTTGTCCGGCTTTGGTGAAGGTGACTTACCCTGATACCCCTTGAACGTCTCGATCTTCGCCATCATATACCCCCATTAGCTCTCATAAAGATCATACCTATCTTGCTGTACTAGAAATCCCGTAGGTAACCAGCCGTCCACCCGCCATCCACGGTGAGTATGGCACCGTTCACGTAAATAGCCTCAGGCGAGACCAGAAATAAAACAGCAGCAGCGATTTCCTCTACCTTCGCTGGGAGTCCCAGAGGAATATGTGAAAGCAGATCAGCTGCCTTTTCCGTGAAAGCGCCGTCGGCGGAGTAAAAAAGTTTTTCGGTGCCCCGTGTCAGAGTCGAGCCAGTCGGCGTTATGTTCACTGGCACGGCTTTTAGTGAGCCAACCCTGGTGCGCATTGCCCACGCTTTCGAGCTCGCTACCTGCGGACGAGTAAGTCCGCCTGCTTGAGCGCCATAACGAGTAGCTGTCGAACGTTAAGCTGGAACAGGTGCGTCACTACGGATCAACTCACCTTTACGTAGTTCTTCCCAGAAATCAGTTGGGATTTCAGCCCTAACAAGCTCTATATTATCGAGAACCCGTTGGGGACGCCGCGTTCCAGGCACGATGCACGCCACTGCAGGATGAGCAAGCGCAAATTGACTAGCAGCCGCGCGGAGATCCACCCGATAACGATCGGCTATCTCTTCCATGCGCTGAACCTTAGCTACGATAGAAGGAGGTGCCTCCAAATAGTCGTAACGTACCCCATCAGCACTCCCTTGTGACCCTGTAGCTAGAATTCCCGAATTATAGGTACCGCCCGCGATGATACTAATGTTCTTTTGCAGACACAGGGGCAACAGCTCGTCCAGAGCGCCTTGTTCCAAAATGGTATACCTTCCCGCAAGCAAAAAACAGTCAAAATCGCCAGCGTGCGCCAGTCGAACCAGCATCTCGCTCTGGATCATTCCTGCCACTCCTGCACCAATGATGCCCTGCGAACGCAGCCGCTCCAGGTTGCCGCGAACGTCGGCGTTGTCGGGGGCGA
>CAZTZA010000002.1:31500-44368 GCA_964618015.1 uncultured Spirochaetaceae bacterium
CCTGCGAACGCAGCCGATCCAACACCGGGTAAGCGCCCTCCATTGCTTCCTCGAAATGCTCATCGGGATCATGGATATGCACAACATCGATACGGTCTATACAGAGCCTCTTTAGACTGTTTTCCAAGGAGCGCTCGATCCAGTCAGCTGAGTAGTCATTATGTTGCTCAACCATCCAGGATCCAGGACTATCCCATGTCTCAGAAAAAGCACTAGGACCAGGAACATGCTCGAAACGCCAGCCGACTTTGGTTGCTATTACGTAATTTTCGCGAGGTACACCGCGCAATGCCTCGCCGACGCGCCGTTCGCTGGTGCCAGCTCCATAGAGTGCCGCGGTGTCAATAAAGTTGACACCCGCCTTGAGTGCCGCGTGTACCACTTCCTGCGCCTGATTATCAGATATGTCTGAGTAGAGCCCACCAATCGGAGCACAACCAAGACTTACTCGAGTGACTTCTACCTCCGTAGCTCCCAGTTTTACACGATCAAGCGGATCCATTCATTCCTCCTTGCTTCATACGGTGAGACTGCCTCGTCTGCGTCGAGCTGTCGAGCTGTCGAGACAAATAAAGAAAATCTAATAAACCATTAAGAATCAGCAATCCGTTCCTCCGAGACCTGAGTTAATATCACCACATACTCGAACTATTAAGAACGGCACCTTACGAATACGGCAGTGATCTACGCTCCAACGGTTTCAAGGTAAACGGCATAAAGCGACTGACTAGCAGTCATGAACAAGCGATTCTTCTTAGCTCCACCAAAACAGAGATTAGCGCACGGTTCTGGCAGATGAATCTGACCGATCAACTTTCCATCCGGAGAAAAACAGTGTACCCCATCGTAACCTGGGCCCACCCAACCGGCAGCAGCCCACAAATTGCCGAAGACATCAGTACGAATTCCGTCAGCATTACCCGGTTGCATGTCAATAAATATTCTCTGATGTATAAGTTGAGAATGATCTACATCATAGACGTAGATTACTCGTGGGCAGTTAGGATGATGGGAAGAACCAGTCTCTACCACGTAGACACGTTGGTAGTCAGGCGAAAAACAAATGCCATTAGGCATTACCATTTCGTCGACCACTACTGTGACCTCCCCGGTATCGGGATCGAGGCGGTAAACGCAAGCCGGTAATTCATGGTCGGCCCAGTTCCCCTCGTATTGATACAGCGTCCCGTATCCGGGGTCGGTGAACCAGATGGATCCATCTGGATGAACGCACAAATCGTAGGGTCCGTTCAGCGGCTTGCCCTCAAATTGGTCCATCAACACGCTGATGGTACCGTCATGCTCAGTGCGAGTGACACGACGTGTATTGTGCTCACAGGATAGCAGACGGCCCTGATCATCGCGAGAGTTTCCGTTAGTGTAATTCGAAGGACAACGAAATGCGCTGACGCCTCCTAAGACAGAATCAAAGCAAAGGATACGGTTGTTGGGAATATCGCTGAATAGCAAGCGATTCTGATCGCCAAACCAGACCGGCCCCTCCGCCCAGCGAGCCCCAGTATAAAGTTTCTCGACGGCAGCATTATTGAGCTTGTAGAGAGCGAAGCGAGGATCATGCACTTCGACTGCTGGGTCCGGGTAAGGTCCGACAGAGTTCCAGTCACGGCCGGCAATTGGTGAAGTACGAACTGACATCCCCGCCACTCTATCACGTTACCACTGGTCAACTACCTAAAACGATGATGGAGCAATATCACTGCTGAAATGAGTAGGACGTTAGCGTAGATCCTTTTCTCAGAGGTTACGATGTCAATTCGACCAGTATGGACCTGCTAAACTGACGAACTACTCCTTTGTATTCAGACGATTATCTGTTCTCTATGGCGGATTTAATCCCTGCACATCAGAAAAAACTTCTGACCAACAAAGGTGAATCGTTCGTTATCCCTGCAAAAATAATTCATCAAAAGGTATTTGAAGATACCTCAACAAATGCTTTACCGATCTCTATGAACAAGTGCATCCTGAGTAATCTCCAATGGGCAAGATTGACCGCGTAAGGATCCATGAGTTCTCGTTTGAAGTTCCTGATATCGGGCTAGAGCAAGCATCAGCTGGCGTTGGTAATATGGCCTACGTCAAGGGAAGTAGCCTCACCGCGCACCGCTTCGCAGTGCGAATCGACAGCGACGATGGCGCCAGCGGGGAATACGTCACCCACTGGGTTGGCACGCCAGCATCGCTTGCACAATCAGCGATGCTGGCGCCTCTTCTACTTGGGCGTGATCCCGACCGACGCGAACAGATCTACGACGACTTAAAGCGTGAGCTCCGCGCTTACGACCACATGGGACAGGGCGTCCTGGATATCGCGCTCTGGGACCTCGCTGGTAAACGCTTAGGAACTTCCGTCTCCCGGCTGCTCGGCGGTTTTCGAGAGCGTCTACCAACCTACGCAAGCACCTACCATGGCCAGCTTGGCCCCGGGGGGCTGAATTCTCCTGAGACGTTCGCTGACTTCGCTTCTGAGTGCAAGGAGGACGGCTTCGCTGGGTTCAAAATCCACGGATGGAACGACGGCGACGTTAATCGAGAGATAAAGAATCTTCGCGGGGTGCGAGCCCGAATTGGCGACAGCTGGCGCGTCATGCTCGATCCGGCCTGCCAACTCCGTACCTGGCATGACGCCCTAATGGTCGGCCATGCCTGCGACGAGATCGGATGCTTCTGGTACGAGGATCCGTACCGTGACACCGGCATTTCTGCTGAGGCTCATCGCCGATTACGCGATCGCATATCTACCCCGTTACTAATCACGGAGCACGTGCGTACGCTAGAACAAAAGGCGGCTTTCCTCGTCGCCGGTGGCTGCGACATGATCCACGCTGACCCGGAATACGACATGGGCATTACCGGTACGATGAAAATTGCCCATTTATGCGAAGCCTTCGGCCTCGACGTTCAATTACACGCGTGCGGACCTGCACACCGGGCAGTAATCTCAGCTTTACGCAACACTCATATGTACGAAATGGCACTTATAGGTCCGAAAATGCCTAATGTGATCCCCCCGGTGTATCAAGGGTACAGTGATCAAGCAGACGCCGTCGGCTCCGACGGTTGTGTTCCTGTCCCAGACGGCCCTGGACTCGGCGTAACTTATGACTGGGACTTCATCGACCGAAATACTACCGTCGGTCACGACTTCTGCTAAAATTAGAAATCTCATGCAATTTGTCACCAGAATATCTCCCAAAGTTTCGGCGACAGTGCCCCACGCCTTGATCTCGCTTCCTATTACTGTACATAGAGATAACATCGCAGTCGTCTTAATACTCGCCTCCGACTGGGACGGTAAATAGCTTCAGCCTGCCCATAACCTTTTAGGCTACCCGACTACGGATGCCAACCATGCTACCCTGGTATCTATGGAACTGCGCAAGAACCTTATAAAGCACACATTAGCTGCTGGTCAGGTTGCCTCCGTGGTCACAGGAATCAACGAAGCTGATGACATTGACTCGTTCGGACCGATAGCTAAAGAAACTGGATTACACGGCATCTGGCTCGAAGGCGAGCACGGCCCGGTTGATGCTGCTGATATCGGCAACCTAACGCGCGCCTGCGACATCTGGGGTCTTACTTCGGTCGTGAGAGTCAATTCTAATCATCAGGGGCTTATCTATCGGACTCTGGACCGAGGGGCGCAAGCGATCGTAGTTCCCCACATAAACACCCGATCGGAAGCAGAAAATGTAGTCCAGGGCGGTAAATTCGCGCCAATAGGCGGCCGAGGCCTTTACGGTAGCCGCCAATATCATGGAGTTGATAATTATACCGAGTGCGGTAACGATGAGACCTGTTTAATTATTCTAATCGAGGACATTGTCGCTCACGACAATCTGGATGAGATCCTTGAAGTTGATCACATTGACGTTTTTTTTGTGGCTCCTTCAGACTTCGCTGCTTCCATGGGACACATAGGCAATATGGATCATCCAGATGTTAAGGAAAAGATCGACGACTCGATCGGCCGGATCGCGGCGGCAGGCCGTACCGCTGGCACTGTGGCCACTATCGAGAATGCTAAGGAATACATCGAAAAGGGAGCCCGCTTCTTGCTCACAGGCATCCAACCATGGCTAAAAATGGGAGCGGCGGAGTTTTCAGCACGTATTCACCGTTAATTTTCCAGTAAATCTGCGCCGTGAATTCACAACGCTGCACTTAACGAGAGGCAGTATCGCACAGTTGTTGGCCATGCCTTGCGAACACCGAGAACGACCTCGGACTCGGATATGAATCCTCCGATACAGAAGTTGTTGAGGAGATTCTCACACTGCTGATGGTCTGCCTTTTCCTGGCAAAATACTGCCTCTAGTCCAGTCTCCGTGCCACAAGCTTCTCCAAGAGAAAATCGGAGTCATTATCGATATGATGCAGCTTATGTCTCCTCCCCTAAGCGAATCCGTGTCGACGAACCATGAAGCCACCGGAGAGTTATCAGATCAAGTCAACAGGAGTCAAAGAAAACAAGATCCCGGTAGAGATGCCCTCACAAATCTGTTGAAATTTCTTCTATCCGAGTTCAAGAAAACGCGAGAAATTGCGGAACAAGCCGTGAACCAAATGCCCTCCCAGGATTTAACTTGGCGACCAAGCGTGCGTGGCAACAGTGTCTCCATGCTTATGCGACACCTTGGCGGGAACCTCCATTCGCGTTTTACTGACTTCCTCACCACTGACGGAGAAAAGCCTGAGCGAAACCGTGATTCAGAATTCCTCAATGACGTAAATGACAAAGAGACCACGTTAACAAAATGGAAAATTGGCTGGGAACGTCTGGAGAAGACCCTGGATATGATAGGACATGCCGATGTCAACCGTATCGTTACTATCCGTGGCGAACCATACACTGTCCTGCAGGCATTACTTCGTGCAATGTCCCACACGTCCTACCATGTGGGACAAATCGTTGATATAGCTCGAGAGCGCGCGCCAAAGTGGAAAACTCTAAGTATGCCGCGCTCCGCAGACAAATAGCATCAAGCAATTCCCACGGCGAACGATGCTCCAGCCTCGTTTTTTGAATCTACAGTCAAACAACCTTCTTGAGCTCATTCTAGGCACTCGAAACATTCGATATAATTCTACTCTTTCATTCCCTCCGCTATAGGAACTCTCAGCGACGAAAATACTGGTAGCAACCCAAACAACCCACCGACTCCAATGGCAGATCCTACGCCGATCGCAATAGCAACCAGGGTAATCACGGAACCACCAAGCTCAGCCTGGGTTGTTCCCCGAAAGATGGGAACCACTAACTCAGTAAGCGGGCCTGATAGAAGAAGACTTAATACTACCCCAATCACTGCCGCAGCACTTACCATGAGAAGCGAGCGCACCAAGAATTCGCGAACTATGGCAGCTCGCGAAGCGCCCATTGCGCGCTCCAAAGCAATTTCACGCGTCCGGCCAAGCACTTCCACTAACATGATGCTGAGAATTCCAATGCAACCGGTGACTAAAAGCACGAAACCGAGCAAATTTATGATCAACGAAAAGGTCGCCACCGTGGAGCGCGCCTCTTCGAGGGACGCGCTCTCGCCGTCTGGCCGCCCCTCCCATATTGCTATGCTCACCTGATCGCCATACTGCTGGCCCAGTGCGCCGCGAACTTGGCTCTCAACCGTTGCCAGCTTGGTTCCTTGAACGCGCAAGGCGATACGTGAATTTAGAAACCCATCTAGCAATCTCGAATTAAGGTTACTCGGGAATGATGATGTCATGGGGACTAGCATATCGCCAACGCCGTACGATCTCCGTTGGATCTCACTTGGGTCGGCAAAGACACCACGAATGGTATAGGTCGGGGGCGTGAATCGGCGGCTGAAAGCACTAGCCTGGCCCGGGCCGCTCTGCAATGCCGGAGCCTGGATCGTTTGACCAAGGGCCTCTACTGACGAACCAAACAGCACCTCTGCTAAAGTCGATGAAATCAATGCTTCTCGAGCACCTGATTTTACTTCCTCCGCCGAAAAAAACGATCCGGCTTTCAGCTCAAGACCCATTACATCAACGTAATCCTCGTTAACACCGACAACACTCCGAAAGCGATAGTTGCTACCTAACACCACATATTCGGTCCAGGGTGTAAACGCAACCGGACTAGCAGCTATAGCACCAGACACACCAGCCCGTAAAGCGCTGATGACATTCCCGTCAAACTGCGGTGGACGAACCTGTTGCATCTGACCATCATCGTCAATTTCGACGTTGGCAACCATGATTACAATACCTTCCCGTTCAAGTTGCTCTGATACCAGTCGGCTGAAAGCATCACTGATAGAAAGCGCGAAGATAAGTATGCCAACGCCCAAACCAACCGTGGACAACGTTACCAATGACTTAACAGGAGAACGGGTCAGGCTTGTGAATACAGAACGTATCGTACGCATTATCGCCTCCTAACCGCTATTCGTATCGGATTGCTTCGGCCGCCGGTATCCGAGCAGCCGCCGACGAAGGCACCACGTTAAACACGGCAACAATCACCCAGGAAACTAGGACACCAACTACAATCAAACTGACTTGCAAAGCACCGAACCCAATCGTCTCCTCCATCAACCGTGACAGCAAAGCTGATAGGCCAAAGCCGACACCTGCCCCCACAGCCCCAATGATCAGAGCTTCCAAAAAAAAGACGGTAAAGACCTGCCGGATGCTAGCACCGACAGCTTTTAAGATGCCTACTGAACGTCGCTTACGTACTGCGCGACTAAAGAAGATGTTTGTGACGTTGACGGCTGCGATTAGTAAAGCCGACAGCGCAAGGAAAAGGATCACGGTGACGAGACGACTATTGCGCTCATTAGTTGCCTCCGCCTCGTCACGAGGGATGTTGATCGCCACTGCGCCAACTCCGTATGTGGAGTCGAACCAATTAACTAATTGAGCACGCGCTTCATCCAAATCGTCCGGATCGTCCACAGTAAACCGCAGCTTGGTACTCAGCGCAGCGAACCGGGCTCCGAAACCTTGGAGCTGTTGAGCGGCAATCCGAGCCGGAGTGAATACTAGTCCGTCCATCTCGGTGCCACTAGGCTCCAAAACTCCTGCAATGTGATAGAGCTGGCTGCCGGTTCGCCGCCGAGCTAGTACCAGCCGACCCACTGATTCACCGTCTGCAAACAAGGTAGCACCAATCTCAGAACCGAGCACTATAATCGGCTCACCTCTTTCCATGTCAGCCGTAGTGAACAAGCTACCCGTAGCCGCAACCAGATTCCAGGCACTGAAGAACTCAGGACTAACTTCAAACCCCTCGACTATCTCAAGCTGTGGTTGTGGACCATCAGGAGCCGCAACGCGCTCCCAGTTCCCACGAGAACCGTCACCTTGTTGCTGCTGGTTCTCGCTTCCTTGACTCTGACTTGCTCCAGTCTGTCCCTCGCCTTGTTGCCCTCGAGCCTGCTGATTCGTGCCCCCGTTCTGTCCAGGCCTACGACTGAAACCGCTCTCACCAAAACGGAAACCAGTCGAATTCGCCAAATCAGCGTACTGGATGGCCGCCGTGAGCGAGCGTGCTCCTAGATCGCCAGCGGTGAGTATGACCACCTCACTAGATGTCTGTAACTGCGCAGGAAGATTCATCTCATCTGCATTCGCCTGCGCAGCTACGACGATCTCTCGATAACGAGTCGACGATAACAGCTCGTTCGCCTGCTCCGAAGTACGACCAGCTAAGGCGATGCCGGCAGCTGTCGCCCCTACTGCTAGTGCGACACCTATAGACAGCAAAAGCGACTCAGCTGGCCGACGAACCACAGAACGAACGCTCATCCTGAGGTCTTCTCGGTAATTCATATGCTGATCTCTCCATCCTGCTCGACACGTCCATCGCGAACACGAATACATCGCCGAGCACGTCGTCCCAGTGCTTCGTCATGGGTGACCATCACAATGGTGACCCCGTCCTGGTTTAAGCCCTCTAGGATCGCCATGATCTCCGAGCCTCGGTCACATGGTAAATAACCGGTCGGCTCGACTGCTAGTATTACAACAGGCTGACGCGCAAGTGCTCGGGCAATTGCAACGCGTTGTTGCTCCCCCCCCGACATCATGGTCGGCAGATGGAACATCCGATCCGAGAGTCCCACCTGGTCAAGCAAATCGGAAGACCGCTTACGCCGGTCAGCTCGCCCCATACCGGCATAGCCCATCGGCAACATCACGTTTTCAATCGCTGAGAGCTCGCTGAACAAATTAAAGCTCTGGAAGATGAAACCGAAGTGCCGGTTACGAATACGGGCCTGTTCTTTGTCTGGAAGCTGGCTGATCTCTACATCCTCTAGGAAATAGCTTCCTTCGGTTGGCACGTCTAAAAGACCGACGATATGCATGAAGGTAGACTTCCCGGAACCGGACGGTCCCATCACAGAGACGTACTCACCACGATCAATCTCCAGGCTGACATCCGTCAATGCCGCTACTTCGATCTCGCCCAGGTCATAGCGCTTGCCAATATTTTCCAGTCGAATCATCGATCGTTCCCTCCAATCACGACGATGTCGTGCTCGATAAAGTTCTGGTATCCGCTAACAATAATCAGGTCGCCTGCCTCAACACCCGTAACTAACTCAACAACGTTGCCCTCAATCTGGCCATAAGTTACCGAAATCTTGGTAGCACGTTCGCCGTCGATCCGATATAGATACCGCTGGCTGCCAGTGGTTAGGTAAGGGCCGCGAGGAAGAAGCAGTGCGGACTCGGTCACTCCAACTTCTATCACTCCGACCGCGGTAGCACCAGACAACAGCGGCTCAGATGTTGGATCAGGTACTACCCTAACCAGCACGGTAGCACCCAGGCCATCGGCAGATTGCTGTGCTACCCGACCGACAGACGCAATTGCCCCGGACAGACCAAGCGTTCCTATACCAAGCTCAACTGGCTGGCCAAGACCAAGGGCACCCGCATACTGCTCCAGCACCTCCAGTTCGATCATGGCACTGTCAGGATTAGCAATTGTGAACAGGACCTGATTATTGTTGATGACGCTTCCAGGAATACCAAGGGTTGCCTGAATCTCCAGGACCTCCCCGTTGATGGGAGCAGTAATCGACATCGCCTCAATCTTGGCTTGCTGGCGGTCAATGTCTACCTCCAAAGCAGCAATTGAAGCCTGTGCAACCTGCTCGTCCAAAGCTGCGATTTCCTGATCTTCGGCAAGCTGTAGCAGATGTTCTTCGCGGTCAGCGATTAAATCCTGAAGAAAACTTTCGGCTACTTGCAGATCACCCTGAGGAGAAACCTGAGCGACTACCATAGATCGCACCTCGTCTCGCTCTTTCTCGGCTTCTTGGATATCGTTTTCTAGCTCTTTGATTTGACGCTGCTTACGTTCAAGAGTAATCCGCCTTTGAAGCCGCTCTTTTGCCAACGATCGTTTAGCGTCTGCCAGACCGGCACGGAGGTCCTCCAGTTGCTCTTCTAGATCACTTGCAGAAAGCTCAGCCAACAACTGACCCTGATACACCTGATCACCCTCAGAAACGTAAAGCGTCTCTGCTAATCCGGCCCCTGGGCTTACCAGTGTCATCTGCACCGGAAACATAACCTGTCCACTCGCCTGAGTCGTTTGGACTAGACGGCCTATCGTTACTGAAGCAGCGTCGTACGCACGCAACGTGTACATCTCCGGCCGCGGCGATAGTAAAGCATAGGCCGCCACTACCAAGCCTACCACCAACCCAGCTACCAGAAGCACCAAACGCCACTGTCGACGTTGTCCAGGAGGACGATATGCCTTGACCTTGCCTGTATCAACGATTTTGCTCTCAGACATCCAAACTAACCTTCTCAAATATGATGGAATACGAATAGACAACCAAGTACAGAGAAGCTCATAAGAACTAAAAGATAGACCCTGCCGTATCGGTTGTTAATGTTGTTCTAATTTCAGTAGAGGAACGATCAAGACAAAATTTTTCGGCCGGTAGTTCTATAAATGATGACTTAAATCGCTCTGGCACATCAATCTTTTTCAGTGTCAGAAGGCCATCTGATATCGACCGGGCTGCAACAAGGAATCTGCAACCGACATCACAAATAGCTTCGACTGCAGCGATCATTTGAGACTTTCCACCATAGAAACGAGGCTGAAGCACCCGACAGGCCGTATCCGCGCCGACAACAAAAACTGTTCCCGGGAAAAGTCGGGCCTTTTCCGTATATAGCGCTGCACGCGTCAGCCAAAGATTAGCCCTACCCAAGAACTGACCAGCCCTGCGGTGTGTCGTCATTACACTAAGCGGCAACTTGTCAGCATTCAGCACTGGCAATTCATAGGCGACTTCCATCCCAAGATATTCTGATGCAGCCGCCGCCAGTCCGTGATGGCCATCGTGTAGCGGATTGAACGATCCAGAAAGCAATGCCTCTGCCTCTGACCGATGCATGGCTGTCGGATCAACCAACACATGTCCATCTATAGACCTAAGAATTACTTGTGTACTTCCGGAAAGCAGATGGACTAAGTCTGGAGATGCGTCGAGGTCAATAGAGACCTGTTCTGGACTAGGCCATTTCGGGATCAGTCTCCAATCAACACCTGTTGAAATAGCTAAGGCGAAAAGCACCAGACTGGCGGCAACCTGTTCCTCCTGTCCGCGAACACGAGCCCCTTTTGTCAAATTCACCGTAAGCTGGCAGCTACCCAGGCCATCATATGTTGTGACGTGGCACACGTGCGCACCACGGCGAGACCGATTGGTAACCAAAGCCGCAGTACAGCCAAGCCCGATCACGGCCACACCGTCTCCCGAAAGTTCTCTCGCTCTCTTGAACGCAGCAGCAGCAAGTGCATCTGCTACCGTCGGATCTGTCGATCTCTCCGGCCTTTTCCCTAACACTCCAGCCATAGAATCGAAATGATAACGGTCATGCGCTTCCAATACGGTAGAAGAGGAACCGCTGACTCCATGGAGCCATCCCAGTACCTGAGTACCGGCGCCAGCTAATTCCAAAACACAGGCGACGGGTGCTTCATGAATGGCGTCAACCAAAATATTTCGCGTTACCCCCTCATCTAAAAGGCCCGACATCTGCTACCCTCTCTTCTGCGTGGCGCGTACGACCACTATTCTATTCATCGCTGATATCGTCGGTAAGCCTGGCGTTTTCTGTATCAAGAGGCTACTACCGTCCTTACGCAATACCTATAACGTCGACCTGACTATTGCCAATGGTGACGGAACGACCGGCGGATTTGGAATGGGAAAGCGACATGCTGCGTACTTGCATAAACTTGGCGTTGATGTTCTCACCTCCGGCGAGTGTATCTACTACAAACGAGACATGGTTCCATACCTTACTCAAGTGCGCTACGTACTTCGCCCACTGAACTACCCACATCGTAATCCCGGTAACGGCTGGGTAACTCTCAACGCACGCGGTGGCGCAAGCGTTACTGTAGCCTGCCTACTCGGCCAGTCAGGATTTAATAGAGTACACGCCGCCAACCCGTTTGTCGCAGCTGACCGGCTATCAGCCGAAATACGAAGAGAAAACTCTATCACTATAATGGATTTCCACGCTGCAACCACCGCCGAGAAGCGAACCATGAGCCTATGGATGGACGGTAAGGTGAGTGCAGTTTTTGGTACGCACACACGCGTACAGTCAGCCGATGAGTCAATTAGCGCCAGCGGTACTGCAACCCTGACCCACTGTGGTCGTACCGGTAGTATCAACTCTGTTGCCGGATTGGATCCGGAAATTGAAATTCGCAAGTGGCGCACGCAAATTTATGAAAGGTCAGAAGACTTCTGGGAAAATCTTCAATTACAAGGCGTTCTTGCACAATTCGATGATGATGGCCGTGCGCTTGAGATTTCGCGTTTGCAGGTGCCGTGTCAGAGTCCGACAGAGACCGATGGACTACCCGACTGACTTCTTTCGGCTTGGTTGGCCGATTTGCCTGATGGCACTCTTGATAGCAGGCTGTTCGTTTGACTACACGCCAACGACACTACATGAGGAACTTACAGCAGGGGTTCCTAAGACGTTACTGAGAAACGTCGAACATACTGTAGTGCGCGATGGAAGAATCTCTGCAATTCTGCACCTCGAACAGGTCAAAAGTTACAACGAAAGCAGTGTGGTAATCCTTTCAGGAATCTATTTTCAAAAGCTTGATAGCAACGGCGAAATATCGACCGAGGCGTGGGCAAAAACTGGAGAATACGACACTGAATCTGGTGACGCTCAAGCAGCTGGCTCGGTTATGGTTTCGTCGAAACTTGAGGATGCAAGAATCATCGCAGAAGGATTACGATGGGATGATGAGGAGCATATCTTGAGCGGCAATGATGACGCTCAGGTTGTTCTCTTGCACGCTGACGGATCGACCGTCACTGGTGTTGACTTCGAGGCAGATATAGCTCGTCGCGTCGTCCGTTTTCTGGGCCCTGTTTCCGGTCATCGGATGGTCGAGCGATGAACCGCCTTTCCCGGTTATTCGGCTTCTTACCTATCATCTTCCTACTAGTCAGTACCGTACTCATACCGGGCGAGAGTCCCTCAGACCTTGATGCTAATTCCAAATCCGAAGAGCTATCATTCGTTGCTGATCGGATGGAAACGATCCTGGCACAAGGGCGTGAGCGAACTGTTCTCACTGGCTCGGCTGAGCTAACTACCGACTCGACCATAATCCGCGCTGATTACATCGAGCTGTTGGGAGCTGACTTTGAACTCGCGCGATGCCGGGGATCCGTAAGCGTAATCGATGTCGAGCAAGGCATCGAACTCTTAAGCGACGAGCTTTTCTTTGACCGCCAGCAATTGCTATTACGAATCCAGGGTGCCGCCTTGTTGATTGACCGTAGAAACGAGGTAGTAGTTA
>CAZTZA010000002.1:44378-74957 GCA_964618015.1 uncultured Spirochaetaceae bacterium
GCGTATCCTGAAAAGCAATCTGGCTTCCAGGTCAGAGTTCGCTCGCTACCAGCGCGAACAAAACAGGATTCACCTCTCAGGCATGCCGATGGTTAAATGGAAGGGGGACCAATACACTGCCACGCGCATATTCATCGACCTTAACGAGGATACGATCCTCTTGGACGGGGTGGTCAAAGGTACCATCACCGTGTCGTGAACATCTCAACAATCCCTACATCAGAATCCGCGATTAGCGGACTTAAGCCGATCATCCTATCCGTCCATGACCTCAGCAAACAATTTGGCCGCCGCAAGATAGCCGTAGACAATATTTCTTTTAGTATGAGTGTAGGAGAAATCGTAGGCCTGCTAGGACCGAACGGTGCCGGCAAGACCACCGTCTTCTTTCTGATTGTCGGCTTCGCCCTGCCATCGAGCGGTAAAATCATTCTGAGCGATCGTGATATCACCCGTCTACCAATGTACCGACGTGCTCGTCTCGGTATTTCGTATCTTCCCCAAGAGCCTTCAGTATTCCGCAAACTTACTGTGAGGCAAAATATCTTGGCTGTGCTGGAAACCCGTTCTCTCCGCCGGCAACAGCGACATGAACGTTGCGAAGAGCTCTTGTCAGATCTCGGAATTGAAGACGTCGCAGCACAGAAAGCTTATACGCTATCCAGCGGCGAGCGACGACGAACCGAGATTGCCCGAGCACTCGCCAGCGACCCGCAGTTCCTATTGCTAGACGAACCGTTCGCCGGTATCGATCCGATCGCTGTAAACCATTTGAAGCGGATTGTAGAGTCTCTCGCTGACAAGCAAATAGGCGTTCTACTTACAGATCACAATGTGCGCGATGCACTAGAAATAACCCATCGCTCTTACATTATTGACCGAGGCCGTTTAATTGCCGACGGAACACGTGACGTACTGTTGGCCAATGCAGCCGCACGCAACGCCTATCTTGGCGACGAGTTTCATGCCTAACTCCTGTCTGGAAATCCCGCATTATAGGAACTAATGGAAGCCCTCCACCCATTTGACACTACCGTAACTCACAGACAACGGTTTTACAGCAAAGAGACCTGACGGTGCAATCACAGCAACCTACCTTCCGGCAGGAACAACGTTTGCGGATGACGCCGCAATTCTACCAGTCGATCCGCATCATGGCATTACCACTTGCTGACCTAAAAATCACGATCGATCAGGAATTGGAACGTAATCCCGCGCTTGAGATCGTTTCCGAAGAACAGGCTGAATCACTAGATGAGCATGAAGAAAATCCTGAAGAGGAGTTGTTTGTTGATTACTCCGATCCGGGCTCCCAGAGCCTGCTAACCCACGTCGATCAGGACACGAAACAGCGCTTGTTGGAAGGGACTCCACAGCAGCCGAAGACCCTGCAGGAATACCTATTATGGCAACTTCGGCTACAGCCAGTAGCAACTGAAATCATCCGTACTGCTGAGCGTTTAATCCACAACCTCGACGAAAATGGTTTCTTCCTTGAGCCTATCCAGAATGTAGCTCCAGATGCTTCCATAGAGACGTTGACCCACTCCAAAGTCTTGGTACAGGGTTTCGACCCCATAGGAACTTGTGTTGCAAATTACCGTGAATCACTGGTAGTACAGGCACGCCTCCACCCGAAACCGCCGGCAAACTCCCTGGAAGTGCTTAGTCACCACATAGAAGCATTACAGCTCGGTCGGATAGACGAGATCGCTGAAACAATGGGGATCTCTAAAGCAGAAGTTGAAGAGATTCTCTCATTCGTACGCACGCTAGATCCCCTTCCCGGACGCAACTTCCATAGTGAACCTATTAGTTATGTAGTTCCTGATATAGTTGTGTATTACGAGAACAACGCGCTCGCAATCACCCTTAATGATGAGGTGATTCCAGTATTGGGAGTGGATCGATTCTTCGAGAAGGTAGGTGCCAATGCCACCGGGGTACGCCGTGAGGCACGTAAGTTCGCGAGGACGAGCTTACAGGAGGCACGTTCGTTTATCCGCTGTATCGACTCACGAAACCAATCGCTGGTGCAAGTAACCCGCACTATTGTCAATTATCAACACGAATTCTTCCGGCAAGGGCCAAAAAAACTCCGCCCATTGACGCTTAGAGATGTAGCTGAGGAAATAGGCATGCACGAAGCAACCGTTTCACGAATCGTCAATGGAAAGTATGTTCAGACTGAGTGGGGTATCTACGAACTACGATACTTCTTCACTAACTCCATATCCGGCGCTGGTTCGAGTGGATCTCGATATTCTAAGGTAGCCGTTAAGGAGATAATACGCGAGATCATCGAAGCTGAGTTAGCACACACCAAGCGCTTGTCGGATAGTCGAATTGCGTCCATCCTAGAAGAGCGTGGCATCCGTATTGCCCGTCGCACTGTAACCAAATACCGCGGAGAACTAGATATCGAAAGCTCATTGGATCGCTAAAAAAGTTTATGTATTTTACTGTACTAGATTTACTGAAACTTGACTTGCGCGATAACGAAGCGTTGGACCTGTCTTGCATCGGAGGACGGACTGGACTTGCTCGAGAGATTACCGCGCCTGAATTGAACCGCCCCGGCTTGGCATTGGCCGGATTTTACGAAGAGTTTGCGTTTCACCGAATTCAGGTTTTCGGTCGAGGAGAAAATGCTTATTTGGAAAAAATCGCTGCGGAAAATAAGAGCCCTTCGCTTAAACGGCTATTCGATCAAACCGTGCCGTGTTGCGTGTTCACCGACTCGCTGCAACCAACCGATGACTTCTGGAAGTTGGCTGAGTCAGCCGAATGCCCAATTTTACAGACCTCCCTATCCTCCTCGTCCTTCATCGCACGAGTAGTAAGCGCGCTAACTTCGATCTTTGCACCATCCGAACGCGTACACGGCGTATTGATAGAAGTATTCGGCCTGGGGGCACTTCTGCAGGGACCCAGTGGCGTAGGTAAGAGCGAGGCTGCGCTGGCATTAATTGAACGCGGACATCGTTTCGTCGCGGATGATGTAGTGGAGATACGTCGCGTTGGAAACATGCTAATAGGGCAAGGCATTGAGGTCACAAGCCATCATCTAGAAATCCGCGGCATAGGTATTCTAAATATCGCACACCTATTTGGTGTTGGTGCTATCCGTGAATCTAAACATATTCAACTGGCAATCCAGCTTGAAGAGTGGGACCCTGACCGCAACTATGATCGTATAGGTGACCAAGACGTTCAGACCGAGATCATCGACACCCACGTTCGGCAAATTGTAATCCCGGTTCGACCCGGCAGGCCGGTACCTATTCTGATAGAAACAGCAGTAATGAACGAACGGCTCAAACACATGGGCTATAACTCAGCCAAAGAATTTAACCGGAGCGTCATGGCATGGATGTCGACGCGCAATTCCCAGCCCACTACAGTCGAGGAATGGTAGACGGTCGCTCATGGCAGAACAAAAGATAATGATCACCAATCGTGCCGGCGTACATGCTAGGCCAGCTGCGCAGCTGGTAAGATCTGCGAACCGTTTCCAAGCTGACGTTTACTTGGAAAAAGATGGCGAGCGGGTCAATGCTAAGTCGATTATGGGCATTATTGCACTCGGAGCTGGCTATCGCTCCTCGCTAAGAGTAATCGCCACAGGCAAGGATGAAGTAGAGGCGGTCCATGCGATCGTTCGCTTGATTGAAAGCAAATTCCAAGTAGAAGAGGAAACGTGAAAAGACTCACTGAGCGCCAGCGTCAGACCCT
This sequence comes from uncultured Spirochaetaceae bacterium, assembly GCA_964618015.1. Classification (GTDB taxonomy): domain Bacteria; phylum Spirochaetota; class Spirochaetia; order SZUA-6; family Bin103; genus CATQHW01. The sequence continues at coordinate 48,114 of CAZTZA010000002.1, forward strand.
GCAGTTTGTCGAAAGGTACATCGATCTCCACGGATTCGCACCAGCGGTTCGCGAAGTCGCAGCCCACCTGGCGATCACTACCAAGGGAGCGCATGACCATCTAAGAGCACTAGAACGAAAGAACTACATACGACGAGGTAGTCGACGCTCACGAGCAATCGCTTTGGTGAAGAGCACTGCAGAAACAATAGAAATGGTAGAGGTGCCAGTCCTCGGTACCGTAGTCGCTGGGACGCCGTTACTTACCGAGGAAAATATGGACGGCACCTACACTGTTCCTCGGTCGAGTATCGGCCCTGGCGATCATTTTGCGATGCATGTGCGCGGCGATAGTATGGTAGGCGCCGGAATCAAGAACGGTGATTTAGCTGTAATCCGCCAGCAGCCTACGGCCGAAAACGGTGACATAGTCGTGGCCATGATAGATGATGCAGTGACGCTGAAGACCTTCTACAAGGAGAGTAGACGGATTCGACTGCAGGCAGAGAACCCTGCCTACCTTCCGATATATGCCACTGACCTCAAGATCCTGGGTAAGCTCTCGTATCTCGTTCGCCGATACCGTTGAAAATCCTCTCCCAAAAAACTAGCTATAGCGAATGGCTAAAATAGGCCCCGCCTACCTCTTCTGTGGGCCAGACGCTGGTGAAAAGCGCCGTTCCATTGAGAAATTGCGTGATCATCTTCAACGAAATAGCGGTACAGAAGTAGCTATTGAGCGTTGCTATCCTTTTGAAACCGTCATCGTCGATATTGTCGCCTCCCTACGCACCCCCAGCCTGTTCACACCTCGCCGTTTGGTAGTGTTAGGCCAGGCTGAAGCGTTGAAGGCAGCCGATATTGCTGTCATTGTCGATTACTGCCACGAGCCAGCTACCAACACTACTCTAGTAATCGAGACCGAGGAATTTCGTGTGGCAAAACGGCTCCAGGATGCTATACCGACCTCATGTCGGCGCATTTTCTGGGAGCGCTTTCCCGATGAACGGCGCCGCAATATCAACGAGTTTTTCAGAGAACGAGACATAAAAATCGATGATGAAGCGGCAGAGATCCTAAGTGAAATCGTTGGCTCATCATCGGCTACCCTGGAGGACGAATGTGCCGCGCTGGCTACCTTGCAGCGTACTCTTCCTGATGATCAGGCAACTCTGGGACCTGAAGAAATCGACCGTTGGGTGCACCACAGCCGTATCGAAAGTGTGTTTACACTCTTTGACCACGTTGGTAGTCGTGATCTTTCAGCTAGCATGCGCAGCTTGCAAGCAATAATGTTAGCCCGTCAAACAACGTCATCTCAGCTCATAGGCGGCCTTGCATCACAGTTTCGCAAGGCGGCGAAGCTACAGACGCTGTCCTCTCATACGGACCAACGACAAACATGGCAGAAACTGAAAGTAAGCGGCAAACGCGCGCAGGCCAGCATCACTCGCGCTGCTGATCGCTATATGTCTACAGAATTGCAAGCCATTTTACAGTTACTTGCGGAATTTGATCTACGAATTCGCGCTGCTGCCCAGCAGATGCAGCTCAGTCTGCTACGTATGTTGCTCTTCTACGTCGTCGCTCGAGGTGGTCAAGGAGCATGGAAGCTGTTTTCTCGTTGACTCCAGCACAGCGACTGATCTCGCTGGCCGTCACCTGTGATATACCCTCAATCGAGACAAACTGCGAAAGAAGTCGCTTCGATCGTGCTGGTCCAATTCCTTCCACTTCTTCGAGCACCGACTGTATGATCCGTTTGGAACGCAAGCGTTTGTGGTAGCTATTGGCAAAACGGTGCGACTCGTTGCGCACCGCCTGTACAAGCCTGAGCGCGGCACTCCCGTCAATTAGTTTTTCCGGAGTGCTGTGCCCGGGTAAATAGATCTCCTCCTTGCGCTTAGCTAGTCCCATCAACGGCAAATTGCCAAGACCCAGACCGTCCAGAATGCCTTTGGCAGCGCTTACCTGCCCAGCACCTCCATCAACTATTACTAGGTCAGGACGAAGTAACCGGTCATTGACCACACGAGCGTAGCGCCTAGCAATCACCTCACGCATCGCCTCATAATCATCCACCCGTCCGTCTACTGATCGAATCTTGAAATGTCGATAATCGGCCTTCACTGGCTGACCGTTGTCGAACACTACCAATGATGCAACCGTATCATGCCCGCCCAAATGGGAAACATCGAAACCTTCGATACGACACGGTGGGAACGGCAAGCCGAGATATTGGTGTAGTTCGCTGATACCGCGCTCGCGGTCTATCCCAGGGTTAGCACGTTCCGCATCTTGTCGAGCGTTAGCCTCGGCTATACGAAGAATTTCTACATGTTTTCCGCGTTTTGGCACGTGCAGACGAGGAGATGCTTGCCGTAGCCTATCATCGCGGGAAGGAAGCAATTCAGATAGCGCCCTCCCAATTACTTCAGAATTACCTGGTGAGCGCGTGTAAATTGATAGCCCTGCAAGCGCCGTCGTCCGGTCTCCGTAGTAGCTAAGTATGAAGCGTGCCCGTGCCTCCTCCAGAGAACGGCCTTCTGGCCCCGGATCATGTACGCGAAAGCGCTCCCTTCCAACTAAAGTTCCGCCGCGGAATTGCAGTAATACAAACCGATGCCAGTCTCCGCCGGAGAAATGACCCAGATAATCTCGGGCCTTAGACACAACCTCAGCTATGTTCTGCTGCTCATTGACATCGCGGATCGCCTGCAATTGATCTCGGATGACAGCAGCATGTTCAAACCGTTGCTCAGTAGCCGCCTGCTTCATCTTTGACTCCAGATCACGCCTAAGATCACCAGCGCGCCCGGAGATCAGCTTGCGCACGGCTGTTACACGTTCTCTGTACTGCTCACCACTAATGGCGCCAATACAGGGAGCAGCGCACCGGCCAATATGGTTGTTTAGGCACGGAGCAGTCCGGCGTTTGAATACCCGACCACGCTTACGAAGAGGAAAAATCCTATCAATCAAGTCCAGATAGACATCAATCTGATTAGCCTTAGCAAACGGACCAAAGTACTCCGAGCCATCGAAGACTATCGTGCGCGTCCGGTACACGCGAGGAAACTCTTCTGATGTGAGACGGATCACCGGATAGGATTTTCCGTCCTTCAGGTTGATGTTATAACGTGGCGCAAAACGCTTAATCAAAGAGTTCTCTAATAAGAAAGCCTCTGATTCGCTCGTGGTTAGTACAGTATCAATTGAAGCAGTGCGAGTTGATAGCATCAAGGTCCATGAGTCCTTGACTGCTCCGTTAAAGTAGCTGCTAACTCGCGTGCGGAGCCTCTTTGCCTTACCAACATAGAGAACAGCTCCTCCATGATCCTTAAACAAATATACCCCCGGTTCTTCAGGTAGCTGAGCCACCGTTTCGCGAACATCTTCATTAGCCATCATGGAATCGTTTTGAGGTTCACCAGATTATCCTTTTTTCAGAGTACCTACCTGCCGATGTTCAGTGTAGAGTCCGGAAATAGAAGGTATATCGAAATCCCGCTATGCCTTGATTTGTCAACAGGAGCCGTAACTTGCTACGTTCGCGGATGCTGAGACGGGGGATTAGCTCAGGTGGTAGAGCGATAGGTTCGCAATCTATAGGTCAGGGGTTCGAGTCCCCTATCCTCCACTTCCATAGGATCGCACCTCGACTCATTTGCACTGGCATTGAAAGCAAAGAGCAATTGAACGAATCCGTACGCCGAATCCTGCGGGTAAAGATGAGTATACTTGAACCATGATTGTTTCCGACAAAACCCTACGGGAACTGATGAAGACTGGGGCGGTAGAGATTGACCCTGTTGAGGAGTACCAGTTCCAGCCGGCCTCAGTCGACCTACGCTTAGGTAATCATTTTCTAAAAGTGGATGAAAACACTGCAGATAGTATCTCGCTTACCTCTCCTGTCCGCTACACCGAACTAAGAACGGAACAAATCGTGATCCCTCCGCTATCATTCCTTTTGGCGGTCACAAAGGAACGGGTTCGCCTTCCCGACAATTTGACGGCCTTTGTTGAGGGCCGCAGCTCTATCGGCCGCATTGGCCTATTCATCCAGAACGCAGGCTGGGTTGATCCCGGCTTCAACGGCACCATCACACTAGAGCTGTTTAATGCGAATCGGCTGCCAATCCGTCTTACAGCCGGTCGGCGCATCTGCCAATTAGTATTCGCACATATGGACCAACCGGCCTCTCAACCATACGGAGGAAAGTATCAGAACCAACACGATGCTGTTGGTAGCCGCGTATACCAGGATAACGTTTAAGGATCGTAGAAGGCCGCTCGACAAAGCCCCTATCGATCCTCGATCGGCACGTAGTCACGCTCGGCCAAGCCAGTGTAGATCTGCCGCGGCCTTGCCAGACGTGTTTCGGGTTCTCGGATCATTTCGTGCCAATGGGCGATCCAGCCAGGCAGTCGGCCTATCGTAAATAGTGTAGGAAACATTACGACCGGTATGCCTAAAGCCTGGAGGATAATGCCAGAGTAAAAGTCTACGTTCGGATATAGCTTGCGAGAAATGAAGTAATCATCACGCAACGCGATCTCCTCCAGCTCCACTGCAAGATCAAGTAATGGGGTAGAGGTGTTCAGCTTTTCTAGTAGGTCAAAACACGTCTTCTTCAGGATCTTAGCGCGTGGATCAAAGTTCTTATAAACACGGTGTCCAAAACCCATTAAGCGCACACCTTCCTTGCTATTCTTGACCTTATCCAGGTAGTCAGAGCCACGATCTCCTGTAGCAATAATTTCATGCAACATTTCTACTACGGCCTGATTGGCTCCGCCATGAAGCGGCCCCCAGAGTGCATGCACACCAGCAGCTATAGATGCAAAAAGGTTAGCCTTAGAACTTCCAACCATACGTACAGTCGAAGCAGAGCAGTTTTGTTCATGATCAGCGTGCAGCAGAAATATTATATCCATGGTCCGAGCAAGCTCTGGTTCGACTATGTAATCCTCACATGGAGTAGCGAACATCATATGTAAGAAGTTAGCAGCGTAACCTAGGTCATTCCGTGGATACATGAACGGTTGGCCAATCGAATGTTTATACGAATAGGCTACGATGGTTGGTAGTTTAGCAATCAGGCGATGGGAGGAAATCTCAACCTGCCGTTCGTCGTGCATGTCAAGCGAATCCGAATAAAATGTCGACAACGCTCCGACAACCGCACCGCAAATCGCCATAGGGTGAGCATGCTTCGGAAAACCTTCGTAAAAACTGCGCACATCCTCATGTACCATCGTGTGCGAAGTGATGTGTCGCATGAAATCGGACAGATCATCGCGGTCGGGAAGATCTCCAGCAAGTAGAAGCATTGCCGTTTCCAAGAAGTGGCTATGCTCAGCAAGCTGTTCGATTGGTATGCCCCGATAGCGCAATACGCCTTGCTCACCATCAATAAACGTGATGGCACTGCGGCATGACCCCGTATTGCCATATCCTGGATCAATAGTGATTACACCGCTGTCTCTACGCAAAGTAGTGATGTCGACAGCGACCTCGCCCTCCGACCCGCGCACGATGGGTAAACCGAATTCTCTTCCGTCTACCGATAAGTGGGCTGTTTCGCCCATGTATAGCCTCCGAAATGACTAGGTTCATAGTAACAGCGCCACGGCCACGACGAAAGGCCTCAGCGCGGTTTATAACCAGTCACGGCTTATGTTCTGGAAAGTTGATAGTGAAAGTGGTGCCTATTCCAACCTCGCTGGTAACACTCACGCTCCCACCATGAGCCTGCACGATATGCTTGACAATGGCCAAGCCCAAGCCGGATCCCCTGTTCTGCAGATTCCTTTCCACCCGATAAAATCGCTCGAAGATCCGGTCTATGTGCTCCGCGGCTATGCCAGGTCCGTCATCGGAAACTTCAACCACGACTCCATCGTCAATTCTCGCTCTGACAAGCACCACTCCTCCGTCCCGGCCATAAAGCAACGCGTTATCTAATAGATTAACCAACGCTCTCTCTAACAGAGGGGCATTAGCTCGTACCTGCAAGCCCTCGACGTTATCAGTTTCGATGCGTACACGTCGTTTGGCCGCATATGACCGGCAGGAGTCAACTGCACGCATTACTATCGGTGAGATTGGTATCGTGCTTGTGGTAATACCATCTTGCTCGCCCTGCTCAATACGCGAGAGGCTCAGCAGGTCTTCCACAAGAGTGTGCAGCCTTTCAGCCTGAGAGCTGGTTATACGAAGAAACCTCTCACCATCTGAACCTTGGTATAACCGCTGGTCTAGCATCGTCTCAACGAAACCCTTGATAGCGGTGATCGGCGTACGCAACTCATGTGATACGTTAGCGACAAACTCACGCCGGAGCTGTTCAAGCTGGCGAAGTCGGGTGACGTCGGCTGCGCATAGCAACGTAAGCCAACTAGACCTGTCCTCACTGAGGACTCGACTCAACCGGACGTGAATCACCCCGGCGGGAACGATGTCTGATAGATCAGAAGCGTCCTCCTCTAGAGTCCCCTCAACGACTGGAGCCAATAGGTGTTGTAACGATGGAAATGGTAGTGCTTCAGAATAGGGTCGGTTTATGTGCTCAGGAAGAACTTCAAGCAACTTATTGGCTGACGTGTTCATGACCCGAATTAAACCTTTATCGTCTATTGCTATAACCGCATCGGGTAACTGTGAGAGCAATCGTTCTACATCGGCAACGCCGCGATCATCGCCAGCTTCCTGCTCTACAAGCGCACGAGCAAGCTCTGAGGCGGCACCAGTTCGGACACGTAGCAAAAACCAAAGCAATAACGCTGTGAAAGCCACCAATCCGACCACAATTACTACCACCGTAGCGGTCGGGAGTTCTGTCATTCCCTCATTCGGAAGCCAACGCCGCGTACCGTCTCCAACCGCCATGCCTCCTCCCCAAGCTTCTTACGCAGAGAGGCAATTATGACATCCACCGATCGGTCGGTAACGGGGTAGTCATCACCGTGTACGCCAGTAACTATAAGCGAGCGCGACGAAACCCAGCCGACCCTTTTCACTAAAAACCGCAGGGTGCGAAACTCGGTGGCGGTCAGACTCAACGGTAAGTCACCCACGGTCGCCTCATGCCGCTGTGGGTCGAGCCTAATTGAACCGGCGGATATTGGTTGATCCTCGTCATTTTGCTTTTGGCTAACTGATCCATCATCCTCGGCATCAATAATTGGTTGCTGTCTTCGAATTAGTGCACGGGTGCGCGCCACCAATACACGCGGGCTGAATGGCTTGGTGACGTAATCATCAGCGCCGATCTCTAGGCCAGCGATTACGTCCTCCTCTTCGCCACGAGCAGATACGATTAAGATAGGGATGTCGCGCGTTTGAACATCGTCTTTCAGCCTTCGACAGACGGTCAGTCCATCGATTCCCGGCAGAGAAAGGTCAAGAATTACGACTTCCGTTAGCTCGTGAGCTACCGATAGCAGCGCCTCCTCACCGGTAACCACCAACCTTGACTCAAAACCAGCTCCTGTCAGATTAAAATCAATTAGCTTAGCGATGTCAGGATCGTCCTCAACTATCAGGGCATGTGGCCGGAGAGTCGCACCCTTCATACCCGCTCGTACATACGTACAAATGCTCGCGGCAAAGTCCAGCAGAGCAAACGAACTATACGAGATGCCGCAAGCGTAGTAAGTCGATGAATTCGGCTCGGTGGAATAAGAATGGTCCTCTCCAGAATGTCGGACAACTGGTGGTGTTGGTTACAACCGAAGCGCTTATTCACATCGTCAGCACCACATTCAGCGATATCTATCAATTGTAGCGGGTTGGCTAAGGCATTGTGCATTCGGTGAACGAATCCTGGGAGATCAGTAGCCAGGTAACCGCCGATCTCACCGTCTCGGATCTGGGCTGAAACACCCGCATTATCGGCTAGGGCAATGATAGGTAATCGGCAGAGCTTCGCCTCAGTAATCACCAATCCGAACGTGTCTCCTAAGCTTGCATAGAGCATCAGATCAGCCTCTACCATCTCACGAAGCATTCTCTGGTGACTAACCTCGCCGAGCGTCCGGACCCGATCTGGCCCTCGGACGCGTTGCCGCACGGTATCTAACAATGGTCCCGACCCGACTAGATACCATTCCGCGTTTGGGTAGCGATCTACCAATTCGTCATTCCAAACAGAAATGAGTAGCTCTATATTTTTCTCCGCTGATATCCTTCCTGGAGTGATTAGACGAATGGGGTCAGCACAGGTTCTTCTTCGAGGACGCGTACGTAATGGCGGCTTTGATCGCATCGGAAACCGATTTTCTATTATGCGATATTGCTTTACTCCTAAATTATCTACTAAATATCGTAACATTTTTTCACAGTAAACGCTGAGCAACACCCGTTGCACACGACGCTGAGTAATGCCTAGCAACCAGGTAAGCATCCAACGAATTCCTTTCTGTACCACTGGTCCTGAATTAGGAGGATAAGCGTAGACCATGTAGTCTGGAGCGTACGTTGTGAACCGGTTAACCATAGGCAACCCAAGTCTAGACGACAAATACAACAGAAAGAACAAGCCCTGCGGTCCTACACAGTGACCGTAGGCGACGTCGAAGCGAATGTCCCGCAAAGAGCGCACTAAATTACGTGGATTAGCGTCAAAGACGCGGTAGAAATTACGGTAAGCTGATAGCTTATAAGTGCTCGTATAGGCTGTGTTGGTAGAAATTACTGTGACCGTATCACCCCGATCCTGAAAAAATTGCAGCTCAGTTTCGATACTGCGGCTGACACCATCGACCAGACCGTAAGAATCACTGACAAGCAGGATTTTCACGTCAGCTTAGGGCGCGCTCCATGACCCGGTTCAGACGCGCCGCGAATGCGATCGGATCCTCTGGACGAACTCCTTCGATCAGCAACGCCTGTTCCAACAACAAGCGACTCGCGTCATCCAGCATGGCATCATCGGAGCGCTCTACTAGTCTCAGTATGATCGGGTGACGTGGATTTATCTCCAAGATCGGCTTAGCCGTTGGCAGGTCTTGTTGTCCGAGCTGCTTTAAGACCTTCTGGAATGCTAAAGTGGGATCACTACCGTCAGCAACCACGCACGACGGTGAGTCACTTAGTCCTGCACTTACCCGTACGTCCTTGACCTCATCAGACAGCACCCGTTTCATCTTGCTAAGCAGCGGTTCAATCTCCTTTTGATCCTTAGAGTTCAACTCATCCCTTAAATCATCAGCAGTATCAGAGCGATTGACTGATTTGAGCTGCAAATCACCATAAGTACCGATGGCGGGCACCACCAGCTCGTCGATCTCGTCTTCCATGATGAGTACCTCAAACCCTCTTGCCTTGTACGTCTCAAGTAAGGGAGAACGACTTAAGTCAGCGGAACGGTCGCCGGTGATATAGTAGATCGCCTTCTGCTCCGAGGACATACGATCCTGGTACTGCGCGAGACTTACCAAGCCGTCCTGCGAGCTAGATCGATAGCGCACCAGTTCTAAAAGCTGATCCCTATTTGCTGGATCCTGATAGAGCCCCTCTTTCAGAACACGGCCCAGCTCGACAAAGAAAGAATCGTATGTGGTCGGGTTGTTTTTTGCTAGACTGGCCATCTCGGAAAGAATCTTCTTCACGGAAGCCTGCCTAATTGACGCCATTGTCCGATTCTGCTGTAGAATCTCTCGCGACACATTGAGCGGCAGGTCTTCAGAGTCAATTACCCCGCGAATAAAGCGCAAGTACGTAGGCAGTAGTTCGCGGTCATTATCCGTAATGAAAACCCTCCGCACATACATCTTCACTCCAGGCTGGTAGTCGGCGTAGTAGATGTCCGGAGGCGCCTTAGAAGGTAAGTAGAACAGAGTCGTATACTCCAAGGTACCCTCAGCTTGAGTATGGACCCAGTGCAAGGGCTCCTCGTTGTCACTAGTCAGGTTCTGATAAAACTCCCTATAATCGTCATCGGAGAGTTCCGACTTAGGCCGTTTCCAGAGTGCGGATGCCGCGTTAACCTGATCCACTTTTTCAACCGGCTCGGTTTCCTGATCAGCATCACCGGTTGGTTCCGTGTAGTGCAGATGTATCGGATGCGGAATATGGTTGGAATAACGCTTGATAATCTCCTCGATGCGATAACGAGAAGCGAACTCCTTACCATCCTCATTAAGGTATAGGGTCACGGTGGTGCCGGACTGAGTTCTCGTTGTCGATTTGACCTCAAAGTGTCCCTTTCCGTCACTTACCCAACGGTATGCCTGATCGTCGCCCACCCGTTTGCTTACCACTTCGACCCGGTCAGCGACCATAAACGAAGCGTAAAAGCCGACTCCGAACTGACCAATAAGATTGGTATCTGATGCCCCACCCTCCTTGATGCCATCTAGGAAACGGCGCGTTCCTGAACGCGCAATCGTACCTAGGTTCTGCTTTAACTCTTCGGCATCCATCCCAATTCCGGTATCTGAAACCGATAAGGTTGAGGCTTCCCCGCTGTCAAATTGGATGTCAATCCGTGGCAAAAAAGGGAGGCCCTTATAGGCGTCGTCCGTAAGAGTAAGATACTTGAGCTTGTCTAGCGCATCTGAGGCGTTAGAGACCAGCTCACGCACAAAGATCTCTCGTTGTGAGTATAGTGAGTGCGTTATAAGGTGAAGGAGATCGCTGACTTCAGTTTTGAACTTCTGTTTGCCCATCACTCCCAAAGGTAGTTACGCAGCTTAGGTTTCGGCCAGTTTGGCAGATGCCCCCGCAAAAGTGAGCCCCATTGCATCATGCACCAGCTCCATGGTCTTTCGAGCCTCCTGGCGCATGCGAGCGTTACCGGTTTCAACGATCTCCCTAATTTGATCAGGATGAGCGGCGAATTTAGCACGGCGTTCGCGGATGGGTTCAAGAAAGTTATTCAGAGCTCGAGCAAGTTTTCGCTTTACCTCCACGTCTCCCACTGAGCCACTACGGTAGCGATCCTTGAGATCGTTAACTTCGTCAGTATCGGCGTTAAAGCATTCGTGATACTGGAAAACTGGATTGCCTTCAACCGTTCCCGGGATATCAGCTCGTACTCGCTTTGGGTCTGTGTACATACCCATTACACGGCGTTCCACGGTGGCCGCGTTATCCGAAAGATAAATAGTGTTGTCCAAGCTCTTGCTCATTTTAGCCTGTCCGTCGGTGCCGATCAGTGTTGGGACATCGCCCAGCAACGTGTCTGGCTCTGGAAACACCGGGCCATAAAACTTATTAAATTTACGGGCGATTTCACGAGTCACCTCTAAGTGTGATTCGTTGTCCTTCCCGATTGGTACTAGATGTGCCCGCGGCAGAAGGATATCAGCCGCTTGTAACACCGGATAGCCAAGCAAACCTAGCGGCAGCGCTTCCAGATGCTCTGCCTGTGCCATGTCCTTCACGGTGGGAACACGTTCCAGACGAGGAACACTTACCAGCATCCCGAGTAGTGTAGTCAGCTCAAAGGTCTCAGGAATCGCACTCTGAACAAAAATAGTACTGCGCTCAGGGTCAATACCAAGCGCCAGATAGTCCAGCACGATCTGGCTAATGTTGTCTTGCAACGTATCCAAATGGTGCTTTTCTGGACGAGTAGTTAGCGTGTGTACATCCGCTATGATGAAAAAACATTCGTAATCATCTTGGAGTGCTACACGATTGCGCAAACTACCGACGTAGTGACCAATATGCAACGGACCAGTCGGCCGATCGCCAGTTAGGATTCGTTTCTTCATATTAGCCATCGCTCACACTCAGGATGGGTTACGATACGCCTTCGGTCAACGCAAGACCCCTAACGAAGTCCCTCCCATTCCGACACAATTGCCATACCAGTACTGACACCTAACGGAAATTAAAGATGGCTCACTCGGAAGCAACCATGGTGATGGTATCTTTCTCAAAAGGTATATAAAGGTCAATCACTGCGGAAGTTCCGTGTTGAAAATTTCCACTAGTTAGTCCGCTTTTTTGTCTGGGTGATAAACTGTCTCCTGATCTTCTGAGGGAACGCTAGAGAGCGCCCACCGTACGTCCATCGTAAATCCGATGTCTAGTGATAGGTGACTGAACTTGGCCGACAGGCGATCAAAGACCTCCTTCCTAATCTGATCATGGAGGCGGACATCAATCGGCTCGTCAGTGTCCTCTGGAACAATCACGTACAGATGAACATGCAAACAACGACCAACCTCGTTCGTTCGCAGATGCATCTCGGAGTGCGGCACTTCTTCTAGAACAGATTCGACAATCTCAGCGATGGTGTCTTGGAGGTCCCGGTCAGGAGCTCTGCCCATCAATTGGCCCCAGTTGCGGCGGATTGTGCGAATTGGCTGCGGTGCAGCAATAGCAGCAATTGCCAACATGATAACCGGATCCGCATAGGGAGCCGCTGCTGACCACGGCGATCGTTCGATGATCAATGTCGCAACGAATGCAACGCCAACGGCACCTGAGATCAACGTGTCGATCACCGCGTTCTGCGCGTCCAACTGTACGATTGGAGACCCCGAAAGCTTACCTAGATGACGCAGTACCACGGCTAACGCAACCCCACCAGATACCGCGATAGCAGCGTAGATTATGCCTCCCATAGCTGCCACTTCCTGCCCCCCAGTCAACAGCGCCCTCACTGCGCTCCAAACCGCATATAGCAAAGCCATCCCAATAAGTAACCCCTTGAAAAGGTTCAGCATTGGCTCAAAAGTAGCGTAGCCGAACGGATAGTGCTCATCCCTGGGCCGCTGCACGAGGGTTGATACGTACAGGGTAAGAAGCCCCACCACAGCAAAAATTAATGAGAACAAGCCGTCAAGGAATACCGCTCCTGATCTACTAGCAAGTGAAATGACTACTCCAATTACCCCGAAGGAAATACTCGCTACAATTGTGATTATGATCGATCGTCTTTCAATCTGTGCTGCTTTCACACTCTCCCCCTATCAGTTAATTTCAGCTTCAAGCCCATAGATTCGTTCAGATACCGTTGATAACCTAAAACGCTGCCATCTAGCGTCTGCTGGACGTGGACAGGTCCCCCAGAAAAACTTGATTCTAATAGCGCGTACCAGCAGGCAACGGAGCGCATCCCCTGCTCCGCGTTAACTTCTGGAGGTGGACCACCATGGATAGCATTAACCAATTCAGCATATTCAATTGCTAGTAACTTAGCGTCAATGACTGAGGACGAAAAATTATAACTGCAGAGGCGATCACTTCCAAACAGTGCAGCCGTAATGGGTTCTAGTTTGAATTCAGGAACCTGATCAAGCAGAGCTGGTCCCTTAAGCTGTCGACCCCCGTCCAGATCAACTACTATCTCTCCACCACTACGATTACCTGGTAGAGTCATCGAACCGATCGATCCGAACACCGCCTGGCTTTCCACCGCTGCACCGTGACCTGCATGATCCTGTATCATTGAGCCAATCACGCCGTTAGAAAATGTTATCGTCGCATACAACGCATCTTCGACCGTAGCATTAAATTCCTTAGGAATCTTTTTCTGCCATTGAGCGTAGGCGCTAAACGGATCAATTGCATCACCACCAGAGCTGGCTGCAGGATTACGCCGCACCGGCTCGTGAAGTCGGCTCACTGCATAGGCAGTTTCGATACAGCCAACCAGGTACTCCATCACATCAGCAAAGTGGACGCCTTGGTCTAAGAGTATTCCGCCATGCTCTCGTAGGTGCCTCCACATACTAATCGACATCTGATCACCGCCACCAATACCGTGCTGGATAATCAGCCTCGGCGCACCGATTACTCCTGATTCTAGTAATGCTTTGGCTAATCGACACATAGGGTCACGACGATAATTCTCGGCTACGCTCAGAACAGCATCGGATGATGCAACAGCATTGCAGACTTCCCTGCAGGCCGCTACGGTAACGCCCAGAGGCTTCTCGACCAAAACGTTAATGCCAGATCGTAACGCCTCAACTGCTATTACATGATGGGTGCGCGGAGTGCTGGTGATATCGATTGCCTGGATGCCGTGGCTAAGTAGGTCGCCACGGGTTGTTACTACTGTTGGGCGTGCGCCTAAGGTCTCTTCCGCGTGGTCAGCAAGGGAATTTGCGTTCTCCTCGACAGGATCACAAACAGCGATCAGCTCGACTGAGTTGAACCCAATGTCCCGCAATTCACGTAAGCCGCGGAGATGCCGATGCCCCATCCCGCCACAACCGACGATAGCTAGCCGTACCGGTACCGGTAGCAGTTTAAGCGTGCTGTGCATTACCCGTCATCCACGCTATGTGAGGGGATCGAGTATCGCCCACGTATCATCGAAAAAGGCCCCAATCAAATTTGACTAGAGAAAAGATCACGCTTCGAAAATGGTGTACGTAGAAACCGGAATAGAATCTTTCCGATAGTTAACCATGCAATAAGCGTGCCGCTCTTTTGATTCCCAAGCACCTTGCGCGCAAGCCAAGGAGTCACTGTGTCTACCTCGTCAGCCAAAATGTTTAAGATCTTCTGAGCATTTGCGAATTGCTCACTGTTTTCGCGCAATCCTTCAAGTAGCAAGTCAGTCAACACTATCCCAGGGGAGAGCGCACTTACTCCTACCGGAGAATGCTTCAATTCTGCAGATAGGGCTTGGGTGAAGTAGCGTAAGGCTCTCTTGGTACTTCCATAAACAGCTAGACCCATTATTAAGCGACCGTCCGAACCCATACCTTCCATATTGTAAATGTGTCCATAACCCTGATGGACGAAGCCCTCTGCTGCAACCCGACAGCCGTTCAACATACCAACTAAGTTGACATCGACGACCTGTTCATAGTTCTGGGATGCCAGCTGAACAAAAGGAACTTGGGGTCCTGAGATGCCTGCATTGTTAATCCAAATATCGATTGGAGCCTTGCTTTGAGCAAATTCCCATAGCAATTGAACAGCGCGTACGTCTGTGACATCGCACTCTATCCCGGCAACTCGCTCCTCGCGAATCTCAGCAAATAGGTCAGCTACAGACTTATCCACAGACTTTGGGGAGGAAGCGCAAATGGTCACTCGGCAGCCTAAATTAAGAAAGCTCTTCGCTAACCCTAAACCAATACCTCGGCTTCCACCCGTTATCACAACATGCTTCATCTTCAACAAACAGATTTTGACTCACGAGGTTCCCAAAAGAAAACCCGCATCTATAGAGAAAGGTCAAGCAGATCAGAAGGATCTGATGAAAATCGTGGATACTAAGCAGGTGACCTCCGTAAAGTGGCAGCCCAGCAGAGACATTCGTCAATCAGCTCACTGCTCCGCGCTTGTAGAATCGAGACGGCAGACTCCATTTGAATGACTAAACCTCGCGGTAGACCGGAAGGCACCTCGGCTCGGTCTAGCGTGATCAGCCGCCTTGATGGTAACACCAGCATATCAAGCCATAGATCTCGCCACCGTAGCTCATGTAGACCCAGCTGAACTGAATCACAGATGTTGAAATAGGCCCCTACCAATTCATCACTTCGTCCATGCAACTGTCTTACCCATAGATAAAGGTTGTACGATCGACCAGCCCAGAAACAGCCGTAAGACCGAGTACCAGCCGGCAAAAAAACTCCAGCCACGTTCGTCGCCCGTTGAATCGTGTAGCCCAAAAGCTGGCGAGCTGGCTCAATTGCTAGAAGATCGCAGTCAAAAGTAACTTTCCTGCCATCGGGGTAACGCTTTACCTCGATACATGTATCGCGTTTAGTAGAAGCGATGCTCATGGTAATAACCTTCCATAGATTCTTTCCAACTTCTCACATAAACAACAGATAACTGATATTATCCGCAGGATAATTAACTGAATGAAGATCCTCCTCAAAGGACTTATACAGATTTCTAATCCTTCGTGTCTAACCAAAGGATTAGAGGAGCCCATCCGCCTGCATTAATGCGAAATCTGTTAACTAAAGCTCGACGTAGAATACCTGAAGCAAAGAATACTTTGGGCAGTTCAACCCGCCCATGAATCCCTCCTCTACGTTGTACAGATGTTGTCCTGCAAGTTCTCTACTCGGCGAGGGATAGCTCCACCGTAGAACCGACTTCCACGCGACCACCAGTTAACACCGTGCAGGTGGCACCTCCACGCCATTCCGGCTTGAGTGCACGCTGAAGCCCGGCACACTGTCGATCCATAAGGCCGCATGGCTGAGTTTCACCGGTGATCCTCAGCCGAACTTCCCCAATGCGCAGTTCTCCCCCAGAGCTCAAGCAAAGGTCCAGCCCTGAGATAAGGAGATTAGAACGTCGGGCGGTCCACGGCACCTCCTGCTCTAATTCTGCACACGCGCGTTGCCAAGCTGCACTGTCAACTACAGTAACCTCTCGGCGGTTTGACCTGCCAGGAACGTCGCCAACCACTCCCGTACCGGGTCGCAGATCAGCCGATTCATGTTCAACCATATTAGCGCCTGGCTTGGGATGAGTAGCTATCGCTAAAAGAGTGCCGCGTACGCCGGTCTTCATGGCCATCTCAGCATTCCTTTGAAGCAGACACGAGGTTCACCCTCAACTGATTGTTTGATAGTCCCAATCGGATAGGCAGCTTCTCCAGCGGCGGCGGATCGTTCAAGAGCAGATTCCTCAAGTTCAGCCGGCACAACTATTACCAGTCCCACACCTAGATTAAACACTCGCGCCATTTCCGCGTCGTCAATGCCCGCGCAATCGCGTAACACAGAAAATATCTTCGGTACCATATAAGCGCTGACATCAACTTCGGCGGATAGTCCAGCCGGCAAGATACGAGCCAGGTTGTCATGTACACCGCCGCCAGTAATGTGCGCCATTCCACTTACCGGCAAATCACGGAGAATAAGACATAGATCGCGATAGGAACGGTGAGGGCGAAGAGCTGACTTCAGAAAAGTCTCACCGTCGACGTCACGTTGAACCAACCGTGGATCGCGGTCAATCAACGCGCGCACTAATGTATAGCCATTAGTATGCAGTCCGTCGGAAGCGACAGCCAACACTACGTCACCCGCTTTAATCGACCGGCCATCAACAATCCGTGCTCTTTCAACCACACCGACCATGCTGGCGGAGAGTACGTAGGCTCCTTCAGTGACAACGCCTGGCTGCTCGCTGGTCTCTCCCCCAACCAGGCTGCAACCCTGTTCCCGGCAGGCAAGTGCCAGCTCAGCAATGATTCGCTGAACAGTATCGGATTCGAGCCTGCTGCAAATAATCATGTCCAACATCGTCAGCGGCTCAGCCCCCATCACTGCGATGTCGTTGACAAGATGGTTAACTAGGTCTCGGGCGATCGCGTCAATCCTGCCAGCATGGATAGCCAAGAGTTGTTTGCTGCCCGGCTCCTCGGTTTTCAGAGCAAGCACTGGGTCGCGATAGCCCGGAAAGCTAGCATGGAATAAGGCGGCAAATGCACCCGGACGGTTCAGCACCCGGCTATCTGTAGTTGCTAGATCCCTGTCAAAATTCGCGAATGCATCTCTCTTTTCTTTTAGAGAGACCCCGGCATTCTCATAGGTCAGACCATCGTCACTGATTACCCTCAATCCGATTCAGAGGTTACAAAACGTACGGTGACCACATTATTCTCCCTATCACGACGCATCTCAAATGTATCCGAGTTGCCCTGAATCAACTTAGAAAGCCTACGGTTGCCATAGGTGCGTGGATCGAAGTCAGGGTAAAGCTTCTTTAGATTGTTTGCGATGGTCCCTAGGTCCACCCATTCCGATTCACCTCTATCCATTTCGATAGCGTCGCTAATTACCGTAACTAGGTCGAGCGAGCCGCGGTTGGCGTCATCGGTCTCAGCCACCACATCTCTACCGGTACGTCGGCGACTACGCTCCTCAGAATTGGCAATGTTCTCCACAAAGCGAAATTCGTTACAGGCGTTGACGAACGAACGTGGCGTGTGGTCACGTCCAATACCTATGACCGTACGCCCAGATTCACGTACGCGAAGTGCTAGACGCGTGTAATCGCTATCGCTAGAAACGATCACGAAGCCGTCCACTGCACCCCCATAGAGAATGTCCATGGCATCGATGATCATCGCTGAATCTGTGGCGTTCTTCCCTATCGTGTTGCGGAACTGCTGAATCGGTTGAATCGCATGAGTTGAAAGCTGGCGCTTCCACCCTTCCATTTGACGATTAGTAAAGTCAGCGTAGATACGTTTGATCGTCACCACGCCGTAGCGTACGCACTCCTTGAGCACGGCGCCAATATGACCCGGTTGGGCATTGTCTCCGTCTATTAGTACGGCTATCCGCTGCTCGTTGAGTTCGGGCACGTTCCTTGGAAGTATACAGCAATTCTAACAAGGAGCCCACTACAACTAACTTTTCTATTCAATCTGCTTCTACACGAAAGTAATCAAGCGTAACAGCCTGGTGCCGAGTGCCTGTAGAGAGCTAAACACAGGCACTCCGACGAAACTCAACATCATCAGACCGAGAAGTCCGTAGTGCCCAAATTTTGCATTGTAATATCGGTACCGTTGTGCCAGTTGAATCGGCAGTAGGTGCGGTAGGATATAATGACCGTCCAGAGGGCCGAGAGGAAGTAGATTAAACAGCATCAATAACAGATTAATCCGAACTAATAGGGAAACAAATGTGATTGTTCCTTGCTCATAGACAAAGGATATCGACGCCTCACGTAGCAATAAAAAGACGTTCCATATCACTGCAGCCAGAAGAAAGTTGATGGCGGGACCGGCAGCAGCAATCCACAGATCAGATCTTGGTGAACTCAAATTACCCGGATTCACTGGAACTGGACGCGCGTAGCCAAACCCCACCAATACCACCATGAGAAACCCAATGGGATCGATGTGTGCCATAGGGTTGAGCGTCAGACGCCCGGACTTCTCAGCGGTATTGTCACCTGCAAGTTTTGCGACAGCTGCATGCGCATACTCGTGGAACGACAACGAGATTATCAGTGCAATCGCAATTAGCAAGAATAAAAGAATTTCTCCGCCCATCAAAATAGAGAGCATGGGATGAGGATACCCCGATCGACGCCTATGTACCGAGACGGGTAGGGTCGAAACTATGAGTAGTGGCGAAGACGAGAGACTAAATCAACAAATGAATTTTCTATGCGAGATTGATGCGTTGAAACGTATCGTCCGACAGAACAAGATTTTGGACGGAAGCCGGCGAGAGAATTCAGCCGAGCATTCCTGGCACCTGGCCCTGTTCGCTCTGATACTGGCCGAATACGGAGACGGCATCGATCCAGTCAGAGTAATGACAATGCTCCTGGTACACGACATCGTCGAGATCGACGCTGGCGATACCTTCATCTATGACAGAAAGGGACTTAAGGACAAAAAAATTCGTGAGCAAAAAGCTGCTAACCGACTATTCAAACTCCTGCCTAGTGATCAGGCCGTCTTCCTTCGTACCGCTTGGGATGAATTCGAAGAACGCTCCACTCCTGAAGCCAGATTCGCGAACTCTATCGACCGTCTTCAGCCGCTCCTGCACAACGAACGCACAGGTGGCTATGCTTGGCGAAGGCACGGCATTACCGCTGAGCAAGTATACGGTATTAATGGTCATATGAGCGAAGGATCTCCACGCCTTTGGCAATTAGCCTGCACTCTTATCAAGAAAGCGGTCGATAGAGGCGACTTAGCACCGTAGCTACACAGCCATACTGCAGATTCAAGCCGTTAGTATATGACTCGCGATTTATTGCACTTCGTGGAGGTAGTTTCAAATTTTTGAAGAGTTTGCTTTGATCTGTATCCTCAACACATTTAGCGATGAAAATTTAACTATCAATAAATAAGATAGCTAATTCTCTAAACTCTACTGCCACGAGAAACTTCGGTTACTACCCTGCTTAACGATTACCTGTTCGAATTCCCAATAGGCTAGGCCAGTTTCAATGTTTGTTGCGGTGAGCTGGAAATAGTAGTCGACTTGTTGCTTCTTGCCGATCTGATTGGTGCGTTGAATGATCTTTCCGGAAAGGCTCAGCTCAGGTGCTACCATGGTCCCATCTGAAGCGACGGTCTCTTGATTGAACAAATCCGAATCTTGCAGATCGCGCACTTTTGCACTCAACGGATCTTCAGAGCCCTCTATGCCAACAGCAGTAGTAGTAATCACCCTGCCGCTGTTCAATAGATCAATACGTATCTTCTTTACCAGCTGGTCCGTGTCGATATCCAACGTCGTGTCGTTAATCATTCGGCTGATTGCCATTACCCATGGAACTTCGCCGTCAGGCTTGTTAGACAGTGGGCTGCCTAAAAACGAAGTGACCGCTTGCTCCGCCGTGTACTCAAAGTCACGATAGTCGAGGCCTATCGTTGTAGTCTGACCTGTCTGAGGTGTATCAGAACCGCCAAACGCAAGGTAAAACGGGTCAGTTCCACAGCCAACTATCCCAGCTAGCATAACGACACTCACGACACACATAAGTGATTTCATAGGCATACCTCCAATTTTCTGCTGCCTTGGAACGTTTTCAGCCACCGAGAGCGGCTACTTCTATATAAGGCGAAGAACTGGCACGAAGGGTTTTCACGGTTACCAGAACGAACGGATCTCGCGGCAAAACGATTTCCCTAATTAATTCACCTGATTCTATATAAATTTTATCTTCAGCTGGCCGAGGAATACTGGCTATGCTGATTGTGCGCGGTAAAGCTCGCCAAATTCTGGTTTCTGCCTGCGTAATAGCCGCTGTTGCAAGTGGAGTGACTGCCCTCAAGAAAGATCCGAATCCACCTGAATCCTTAGTATTTTCATTAATTTTTACTTGCAAAAGAGTTTTTATAACCGTGCCAGCTACCGCCTTCATGACCACAGCCTCATAGGCTGCTTGGAACTCGGTAGCAGCATAGCGGTCGATATTGAGAAGCGTTTCGGTCTCGTAGATCTTTCCGTTTGCGTGGACCTGTAAGATCGGAAAGGAGGAATTTCCTTGGCGTAAATACGGAAGCTCCATAGAGATCCAAAGCGCCTGATCTTCTCGGGAATGCACTTTCAAGTCGAATCGAAATGCTTGAAGGGAAGGACCTGTGCCGTCCTCATGTATTACCCACACCCTATCATCAACCTGAAGTCCACTTGCGGCCTGTTCCGCCAAGACCAGATCCGCTAGCACATATTGATTTCGCTTCCCATCCACGGCAGCCGCATTGCGGAACAAGTCTGACGCACGATTGGGCTCTCCTGTAGAAAATCGCACAACACCATGTAGCCAGTCAGCAAGAGGATTGTGTAAACCACGATACTCCTCTAGAGACTCGGCCATCTGCAAGCGTCGAGCGACCGACCCATTTGGATCCATCACTTGATCGATAGAACGTTCGATATTTTCTTGGAATTGCTTCTGTTCATCATAGGAAGCTCGAAAGGCCTGTACCTTGGCCGCTAGCTGATCGACTGCGTTAGCTTGCCGATCGCGTGCACGGTTTAACTCTACTCGAGCACGTCCTATATCTCCGAGCATTATTGCGTTAGTCGCCTTGAAAGTATTGACTAGAATTCCTTCATAGATTGTTCCATGATATGGGAGCATAAGATCATTGCCGACCAGAGCAAGGCCAGCCGAGAGGAGGTCCTCCGTACTCGCGATAGCATCCGACTTCCACAATAATTGTGCCTCAGCACGGTCAAATGCGATTTGCGAGGCTTGCAGCCTTCCAGCCGCACGCAACGACATCCCGACATGTAACGATCTCAACAACTGCTCTTCCGGGTAATCGAGACCAGTTGATCCTCCGATCATCGAGCTAGCGGCATCAAATTCACCCGCCGAGTAATGATCATAGAAGGACTCTATCTGGTGGATTTCCGAGAACCCAGCACATCCTATGAGTGCTCCAACCGCAAAGATAACTGGCGCGGTCACCCTTACCCATCCAAAATTAGTTTTGGAAAATATATTAACGAACAGCATCCTCTTTTCTTATCGTCGGCTAACTAGCGGCTGACCTGCACTGGCCTATCACCATCAGCTATCATTCGGCAACATAAAATGCCCAATCAGGCACACGACCCTTGGAATGCTGCTGTCTATGAGATTACGGATATCGGACGTTGGCTGAGCTTGAAAAAATCTCATGTAAGCCGTTGGCTCGGACGAAGAACGCACTGTGCATCGTTCCTAGATCTTATCGACCTCTTATTTGCTAAACCTTTTATGGACTATGGCCTAAGTTTACGTCATCTCCGCGCAGCTCTATCCGAGATATCTGACTTGATCGGAATCGATCACTTTGCTACTAAGGAATTCTTTACAGACGGACACGGCTTGTTTCTTCGCGTCCACAGCTTTGGAACAGCGATCCTCAGACTACTTTCCGATGGCCAATGGATCGCAACTGACGAGATCTTACGGACTGCTGCTTGTATAGAATTTGATTCCAAATCAGGACTTGCATTGCGCTGGTATCCAAAAGGAAATAATGGCTTGATTGTCATAGACCCGTGCATTGCCTATGGTCGCCCCACGATTGACGGACGAGCCGTGGCCACCGCTGATGTACATGCATCGTTCGAATCGGAGCAACGCAATATAGACTCTATATGCGAGCGCTTTCACCTGAATAGTCAGGAGATTGAAGCAGCTATATCCTTCGAGGAGAAGCTCGAGCAAAAGTAGATTACCAACGGCAGACCCAATCGAAACACGGTTGGCCAATAATAGGAATATTGGCTGCCTGTTTGCTACCGGAATATATGACCTCCGTGGTTCAGAAGGCACCTGCAGTATACGACGAGTTCCATTGTCTAAGCTTGGAACCGAGTGGGCTGCACGACAGCGAATTCAACGCTATGCTCCGCCTTATGAAAGCGGTCCTGTACGAGAAGCCATGGACTATGACAGTAGTTGACCTCCCTAAGCCGATACCGGGTGAAGGTGAAGTGCTCCTATCGATCAGGGCAGTCGGCATCTGCGGTAGCGATATCCACGGCTTCACTGGAGAAAGCGGCCGCAGATCTCCAGGTATGGTTATGGGCCACGAGGTTGGAGCTATAGTGGCTGAGCTTGGCCCCGGGACGAAAGGACCGCCGGTAGGCACACCAGTCGCCCTCTACAATATAATTGCCAATCAAGCGCCGAGCCCAGAAGAAGGTGATCCGAGTTTTCTGAACAAACAAGTGATCGGCGTTAACTTAGCGCGTCGCGGAGCATTGGCTGAGTACCTTACAGTTCCTGCCGAAAATGCTATTCCCACTGATCCAGAGGTGAACTCCGACATCGCCGCACTGGCCGAGCCCGTAGCCGTGGCGATGCACGGCTTTGACCGGCTATCAGCTATGGGCATTACAAGTGGCCCCGTAGCCATCTTAGGTGCTGGGACTATCGGCCTCTGTGCTGCTACTGTCGGTAGCTTACAAAAATTTGGCCCGACCGTGGTTTTGGATACTGTAGCTGCTAAGGCAGAGGCTGCTGCTCATTTCGATGCCGAGCCTTACCATCTACAGCCCGAAGAAGATTATAGAGCTACCTTAGCCGCGGTGGAGACAGTGCTCCGAGGAAAACCTTCGGTGGTTATCGATGCAGTCGGCACCTCATCTTCGTTCTCGTTAGCGTTCCAAATGTCCCGCCCGGATGCTGCACTATTGGTTATAGGCAACCTAGCTAAAAAGGTCAATTTGCCGCTACAGGATTTAGTGTCTGACGAAGTGACGATCATTGGCAGCTATGGATTTGATCGCCTTTCGTTTCGAGCGAGCGTTGCCGCTCTGCCGAAATTAGCGAACCGCCTGGGCACCTTCATCGAAAGCCGCTGTAGCTTGGATGAAGTTCCAGCCGTTATGACAGCACTAGCCCGAGGCGAACGGCATGAACGCAAGATAATTGTTGACGCGACCAGCCGCACTCCTTAAGAAGTGTGGACGATCGATTTCAATTGGTTTCCAAAGATAGACGCTAACCTCATGCACAATAATAGATAGGATGGCCTCAACAGCTAACGATTCAACCCTCACCGCTAAGACCGGAGTCAGCTACCCGATATAGCTCGCCTCCAAAAAAAGTGACGTATAAATCGGTGGCCCCTTCACCGCCAAAGGTGCAGTTAGTCGGCCTGTCGGCCGGGGCAGCATGAGACGACCTTGGAAGTCCTTTGGCATCAAATACATAAATAGCTGGTCCTGGGCCACGTTCGCGGTGTCCAGCAGTTGCGACGATAAGGCCCCCCTTCGCGCGGCACATACCATCGACGCCGCGTCCGTCGCCGAAATCATGGAGTAAAAAATAATTACTAAGACTACTATCCGTCTGGATTGGATAGGCACGTAGCTGCCTGCGCTGGTCCAGCCGGCGAGGGCTTTCGGCGACATAAAGGATCGATCGGTCAGCCGAAAGCAGGACCCCGTTGGGCCTGTTAGTATCTGTGGTTACTTCAGTAACCTTCCAGCCCGATTCAGTTGGGTCAGCCCGATAAACTGACTCACGCGGCTGAGATAGCGGTCGATCCCCGTAATTAGGGTCACTGAACCAGATTCGGCCAGCGTCATCCACCGCCAAGTCGTTAGGTTCGTTAAACGGCGAGCCCCGATAACCATCAGCTATGACCTCAGTAGGTTGACCGTTAACGTACCGTACTACTCGCCGCGCTGCACCCTCACAGGCGTAGTAATGACCTTCCCTATCAAAAATGGTCCCGTTGGCGCCGCCAGTCGAATCGCGCCATACACTACGTTCACCGTCAGCCGGGGTGTATCGCCACAGGCGATCAGCATAAATCTCAGTATAGCGTAATCCGGTGCCGTCCCACGCAGGCCCTTCGGTGACAACATCATGTTTAGCAATTAGCTCCCATGTCCACATGTCGATAATCCCCATCGAATGGTACCATTACAGTAGTGAAAAAATCTGTCGAACTGTCCTATGGCCGAAAAGGATTGCTGATTAATGTCCCGGACTCTACACAAGTAGTAGTTCCAAAGCACGTGGATGGTGTCTCAAACGAATCTGACGCCATCGAGGCAGCCCTGGCGCATCCCATCGCGTCGCCACCGCTTGCCATACTGGCTAAGGACAAACAGCATGTTGTAGTAACACATTCTGATATAACTCGAGCGACTCCTAACGACCGAATTTTGCCAATTCTTCTACGTACGCTAGAGGAGGCAGGGGTAGCTCGCGATGACATCACCCTGATCAACGCGCTTGGAACCCATCGACCGCAGTCGAAGCAGGAACTCGAGAAGATGTTGGGCACTGATATCGTTACTCGCTACCGATGTGAACAGCACGATGCTTGGGATGATTCAGCCCTGGTCGCGGCTGGCACCACAGTCAACGGAAACCCTATCCGCCTAAACCGCAAAGTATTGGAGGCAGACCTGGTTATCTTTACCGGCTTCATCGAACCACATTTCTTCGCTGGGTTCTCTGGTGGTCCCAAGGGAGCTCTGCCAGCCCTAGCTGGAAGCGAGAGTGTGCTGACCAACCATGGATACAGCATGATCGCTGACCCACGTGCTACTTGGGGAAAGACTGATGGCAATCCGATCTGGGAAGAGATGCTCGAGACGGCATTACTGATCGATCCACTGTTTCTGTTCAACGTTTCTATGAACGCTGTGGGTGAGATTACCGGCGTCTTCGCCGGCGACTTGGTGCAGGCGCACCGTCTCGGTTGCGATTTTGTGCGTGACAGCGCCATGGTTCCGATAAAGGAAGCATTCGACGTCGTGGTAACAACCAACAGCGGTTATCCATTAGACCAGAACCTGTACCAGACCGTGAAAGGTATGCAGGCCGCAAAAGAAATAGTACGCGAAGGCGGCTCAATTATCCTGGCGGCCGAGTGTATCGACGGAATACCAAGCCACGGTCGTTACGCACAACTGCTGTCCAAAGCGGGATCGCCTGACGCAGCACTCAAAATGCTCCGACAACCAGGGTTTTCAGAGCAGGACCAGTGGCAAGTACAGATCCAAGCGCAGATTCAACGCCACGCCGACGTCTACGTCTATAGCGAGGCTCTCAGTGATGAGGAGATCCGCGCTGCCTTGCTCATACCAACAAACAACGTAGAAGCAACTCTGTCAGATCTTGCGCCAGAACGGCTCTGCGTATTGCCGCAGGGGCCACTCACCATCGCCTATCTGTCTGCAACATCCTAAGCGGAGTGCACGCAATCGCCTCCAGAGCGCTTAGCATCGTACATCGCTCGATCGGCCTCAACAATAAGTCCCTCAGCATCGTTTGCGTCTATATCCGCTACCGTGACACCAATGCTTACGGTTACTGCCACTGCTCCAGCCTCTGTCATGACAGTCCGCGACTTCATCGCTGAAGAAATCCTCTCTGCCGTCCGTATCGCACCATGCTCGGCACCGTTACCCGCAACAATCACTAATAGTTCATCTCCTCCGTAGCGACCAACATGATCGTAAGGCCGTATTGTCGCACGTATACGAACCGCTACCT
This sequence comes from uncultured Spirochaetaceae bacterium, assembly GCA_964618015.1. GTDB lineage: Bacteria > Spirochaetota > Spirochaetia > SZUA-6 > Bin103 > CATQHW01. The sequence continues at coordinate 74,482 of CAZTZA010000002.1, forward strand.
CGCACAGAACTGTATCACCCACAGCATGACCATAGACGTCGTTAGTCTGTTTGAAGTGGTCCACGTCAACGAACAAGACACCAATACGAGTACGTTCTCGCTGACCGCGATATAGTTCCCGACGCAGAATGTCGATAACTGCACGCCTATTCCATATTTGGATCAACGGATCAATTTGCGCTAGCCTCTGCGCCTCTGCAAGCTCAGCACGCAATTGCTCAACTTTGGTCGCATCCACAACGATATCCAACAATTAGTCAGGAGGAAGTCTGTTCAGTTACCTGCGCGGCAAACTGGACACTCGATAAGGTGCCTCCGATATCTGGGGTACCAGCTCCACTGGCCAAGACGCGTTCGCAGGCACTACGCATCCGCTCAGCCGGCTCAGCATGACCCAACCATTCAATCATCATTGCCGCACTAAGGATAGCTGCGGTCGGATTGGCAATACCCTTACCAGCAATATCCGGCGCTGA
>CAZTZA010000003.1:0-4380 GCA_964618015.1 uncultured Spirochaetaceae bacterium
ATCATCAGACTCTAATTTAGTGAGGACACTATTTCGCTCCACGAATGGAGACTCCCATACCACATCCCCAGCGACTGGATGATGGCCAATCAATTCTGCACAAACGGATTCCAGTTCACTGATCGCTGTGTTGATCTCGGGCATGGATAGCAGGCCTCGGCGAACGACGAAACCGAGTGCATCAAACTGCGACACCTCATCAGGAAAGAGGAACCTCGGAGATTTTTCTTTCACTATAGAATTGTCTCACACCAGAAAATAATTCGAAATGGTCATTTGATATCTATGAAAGGTTCTCACGGCTTCTCCGTCACAAGTATTTGGTCAACGTAACGTCATTCACAGTGAATTCACCCTTCCCCTAAAAACGGTCCTTTATCAGGAAAGAAAACAAGTTCCAACTGCATCTCGAATACGAGATCAGCGGAACCAATTAGGAAACTTACATTTACTCACGCAATAACTCCTTTGCCGATTCGAGCCGCTCCAGCAGAACCTTCCGTGAATATTCATCGACGAATACGGGTGCACGAGAGAAATAGCGCAGCAAATCGTCGATCCCTTTGATCGACCGCCGTTTAGCTTTGTCCGCCTCCCGCTTGATAAGCCGCTCCCTCTCATCTGGCTGCAGACCTGACGTCTTCTGTAGTTCATCAATTTGCTTGAAAAATGGATTTGTCCAAGCATCTGGCATCTGACCGGTGCTAGTGATGAGCTCCGCGTTGTGGTGACGTTCGCTCACAACGCGCCCAAGCACCTTTCCTATGATCGCCACTCCCCAGCGCACGCCAAGGGTAAACAGAACGATAACTACTACAAAAACGATGAATATTAGCAACATCAGAAAGTGACTCTCGGATAATATAGATCAGCCTAACGAAGATCTAATTGGCATTAGTCAGCTCAGTTCACATCTTGCCCACAGGTCCCAGACACAGGTTCAGCTCTGAGATGAACGGCCGCGTCATCTTTACAGCAACTAATTGCTTGACCTTGTATCCTTAAAGTCTCATCGTGGGAAATAGTATGAGCAAGAATACCGTCCTCGAAATTAACGACCTAAGGACTTACTTTTCGCTCGACGAAGGTACGCTCAAAGCTGTTGATGGGGTAAGTTTGTCAGTCTGCCAAGGAGAGACGCTAGGCGTAATCGGCGAAAGCGGCTGCGGGAAAAGTGTTGCCGCTCAATCTGTCCTACGGATAGTCCCTACTCCCGGACGGCTTATATCAGGAGAAATCCTCTTACACCTCGATACTCAGACAGTCGTCGATCTGGCAACCGTGGACCCTTTCGGGCATTCCATTAGAGCTGTCCGCGGAAAAGAGATATCCATGATCTTTCAGGAGCCCATGACAAGCCTCTCCCCAGTTCACACAATTGGTAGTCAGATTAAGGAAGCGATCCTCCTACATAAGACCAATGACAAAAAAGAAGCTCACACACTGGCTGTTGACATGCTTAACAAGGTTGGCATCCCTAATCCCGGCCAACGCATAAACGAGTACCCGCATCAGCTCTCGGGCGGTTTGCGCCAGCGGGCAATGATCGCTATGGCGTTGTCCTGCAACCCCAAAATTCTAATTGCCGATGAGCCCACTACAGCTCTTGATGTCACTGTTCAAGCGCAAATTCTTGACCTAATGGCTCATCTTCAGACGGAGTTCGGCATGGCGATCCTTTACATTACCCACGATCTCGGTGTCATCGCTGAGATCGCCGACGAGGTCGCGGTGATGTATCTTGGACGTATAGTTGAACGCGCGAAAACTTCAGAATTGTTCCGTAACCCACTACATCCTTACACTCGGCTTCTACTAAAATCTGTCCCACGCATCGGCAAGAACGCCAAGAAACGCCTAGAATCAATAGAGGGTACCGTACCCATACCGCTTGACCCACCTAGAATGTGCGGATTTTTTGGACGATGCCCTGATGCGATACCTGGAACCTGCGATCAGGAAGTCCCAGGTCTGGTCGAAGTTTCCCCTGGTCACAAGTTACGTTGCTACCTACACAGCATGGAGACAGAACCGAATCCGGACACTTCCCCACGACTATCTAAACAAACCGCAGGAGCAGCGAAATGAGCAATGTTAACGCTGACGATATTCACGCTCACGATTACGTCACCAGCCCTGACTCAACCGTTTCTGAAAACGGAACGCGAAGGCTCCTACAGGTAGATAACCTACGTAAATACTTCCCAATTGAAAAAGGTCTTATGCGTCGGGTAACTGGCCAGGTGAAGGCGGTTGACCGCATCAATTTATTTATCAACGAAGGAGAAACGCTAGGCCTGGTGGGAGAGTCGGGATGTGGAAAGACAACGCTGGGTCGCTGCATTCTGCGCGCAATAGAACCAACAGACGGGTCGGTTAACTTCCAGTTCAAAGGAAAGGACGCAGCGATTGATATTACGCAGCTTGATAAAAATCGATTGCGCCAAATCCGTCGCCATATGCAGATGGTATTTCAGGATCCATATTCATCACTAGATCCACGCATGACTGTACTCGATATCATTGCTGAGCCTTTAGTCGCCAATAAAATATGTCATGGAAAAGAACTAGAAAATAGAATCAAAGAACTAGTGAAAATAGTAGGATTGGAGACTAAACACCTCAAACGCTATCCACACGCGTTTTCTGGAGGCCAACGGCAGCGAATTGGCATCGCGAGGGCCCTCGCGCCGCATCCAGAGTTTGTCGTCTGCGATGAAGCAGTATCCGCCTTGGATGTTTCTATTCAAGCGCAGATCCTAAATTTACTCGAGGACTTACAATCAGAGTTTAACCTCACTTACCTGTTTATCGCTCACGACCTAAGCGTAATCGAGCACATATCGGATCGGGTTGGAGTCATGTACGTCGGTAAAATGGTTGAGCTGGCAGAGACTGAAGAACTGTTCGGTAACCCCATGCACCCATATACGGAAGCACTGCTCTCAGCTGTCCCGCAGCCTGATCCAGAGACCCATATGGAACGGATAATTTTGCCGGGCGAGGTAGCTAACCCTGCCAACCCGCCGTCGGGATGCTACTTTCATCCCCGTTGTATCTATGCAAAAGATGAGTGCCGTACGGTTGAGCCAAAATGGGAAGAGGTTGCGCCCCACCACTACGCCGCCTGTCATTTTGCGAAAACCCTCTCACTCAAAGGCGTCCATTAAAGCAGAGCAGCGTCGTATGAAGCCGCTCGTTGCCGTAACCTCCTACTACAACCGAGACCTGATTGAGCCTGCGCTTATACCCTTGCGCAAGAAAGCTGTCGTTCGGTATGGCCCTGATGTTGGCCGCAACTTACAGGAGACTGAGCTTATTCAAACTCTTGCTGGTGCTGACGCAGTGATCGCTGCTGACGAGCGATACAACTCAACCATCTTTGATGCCGCACCGAAATTACAAATCATCTCCCGTGATGGAGCTGGCTTTAACGGCATTGAAATAGCCGAAGCCACCCAGCGCGGGGTAGCTGTTACCAATGCCCCTGTAATGCATGAAGCGACCGCGACCATGACTCTTGGCTTGATAATCGCAACCGTAAGGAAACTGATCATCTGCGACCGTGCCGTCCGAAATGGCCATTGGACTAATCGATCTCCATTTCTGAATCCCGGCTTGGACGGCTTAAAACTTGGACTGATCGGTTTTGGGATGATTGGCCGTGGCGTAGCACGGCGCGCAATATCCTGCGGAATGGACGTTTTAGCCTATAGTCGATCTCTTGAGCCAGAAGAAGCAAGTCGTCTCGGTGCAACGATGGCGACGTTTGAGCAAGTACTCACCGAATCAGACGTACTCAGCTTACATGTACCACTTACCAAAACCACCCGAGGACTCATCGGAGCCACCGAACTATCATCCATGAAACAGGGTGCCTACCTGATCAATACTTGCCGCGGTCCTGTAATTGACGAAATAGCACTGATAAACTCACTCAACTCCGGTCACCTTGCTGGAGCAGGTTTGGATGTCTTCAGAAATGAGCCGCCCGAACCTGAGAACCCATTACTATTCATGAACCAGGTAGTTCTAACTCCGCATATGGGAGGAGATACCGCACGGACTATGTTGCGTGCGATTGAGGTGGCACGTGATAATATACTTTCCTATTTCGACGGAAATATGCCTCGCAATCTGCTCAATCCGACATCATAGTGATTACAAAATATCTGCTGCGATGTTATCTATCAAAATCCAAGTAGTTTCTCGACCAAGTGTAAGATACGTTCCTTTGACCGTGTATAGGTAGTGATGCACAAGCTACATACGGATGAACCTCCAGATCACGACTTCGCGCAATTTCAATCACCTCCGGAGCCCGCGGTCGGATCAAGCGAGTAACGCCGGCGTCCGCAGCTCGATATATATGCTCAGCGC
>CAZTZA010000003.1:4390-7053 GCA_964618015.1 uncultured Spirochaetaceae bacterium
GCCGGTGGGTCCAATTCCGCCCCAGAGAGTAAAAACACGACTCATCTCCTGTTACCCGCAGACGGCTTGGAATACGCGTAGATGATTCTCGCCAAGCACACCGCGAATCACCGCATCATCGTAGCCGCGATCTAACATGCCAGCGGTAAGGCAGGGGTACTCACCAGCGTGTGGAATTAGAGTACCTCCGCCGTCGAAGTCTGATCCCAAGCCGACGTGTGCTGGCCCTGCCACGGTAATTGCATGGTCGATGTGGTCGAGCAACCGATCCAGCGTTGGGCTAGTAGCACAGACGAATTTGGCACGCAAGTGATCACCACAACTCCGCCGGTAGCCGCAACGGCTTCTATCTGGTGATCATCCAGGTTTCGCGGATGGTTACATAACGCACGACAGTTGCTATGCGACGCGATCACTGACTGACACACCGGCCACTATCGCATCGTTGTGACTATCGATGGTTAGTGCGTCGTGGTGTAGCTCAAGATAATCCATACATAAGTGTTGCCGGTGAAAGAAAAATATTTCAAATCATATTTAGTGCTTGCTGATATTGTCTCAGAACGCGATGCTTATTAGGAGATCAAGGATGAAGGTAGATATAGCGCTCTGTGGCGGCGGCTTGCAGAGCGGACTTATCATTGCAGCCCTGCACGGTAGCAAGTCTACTGCCCGAGTAGCACTAGTCGAACGTAACACAATCGGCGGCAACCACACCTGGTGCTTCTATGGAACCGATTTGTCCCCGGCAATGCAGCGCTACGTAGCACCGTTTGTCGTCCGTCGTTGGAATTCATGCGAAGTGCGTTTCCCTGGCCATAGACGCATCCTCAATACTCCGTACGCGATGATCACAAGCACAAAACTTCGATCTGAAGTTTTTCGGATGGTCGCTGCAAGGGACAATTCCGTAATTTTTGAACAGACATCCATCGACACCCTTGATACCGCGGTATTACGTCTATCAAACGGTCAGACGCTCTCGGCACAAACTGTTCTTGATGCACGCGGCGCCGCCGCTGTAAACGGCCCCTGCGGCTATCAGAAATTTTATGGAGAGGAGATCACGCTAAGCGAAGAACACGGGCTTACTTCACCGATCGTGATGGATGCCACAGTAGAGCAATGCGACGGGTTCCGGTTCATGTACGTACTGCCACTAACCACTAGAAGTGCACTATTTGAAGATACGAGCTTCTCGAACGGGCCAGAACTCGACGAACAAGAACGCCATCAGAGAATTGCCACATGGCTTCAAAAAAATGGTTTAAAGGCAATAACGGTCGATAGGCGTGAACGCGGTGTACTACCAATGCCGATGAGCACGGCTTCCCTGACTCGGTTGCAACGGCAGAAAAAAGCACCCCGCTTGCAAAAAGGAGGATATCGAGGAGGCTGGTTTAATCCTAGTACCGGATACTCATTACCACTAGCAGCCGAGCTCGCTGAGATAGTTGCCACTACCCCGCTAGTGAACCTTCCCTTAGCAATTACCGCAGCTACACACATTCGTCGACGTAGAGCTCGCTTCTGTTACTTTCTCAATCGCCTGCTGTTCCAATGGTACCGGCCAAATACGCGCCGCAATATTTTCGAGCGCTTTTACCGCCTGCCGAAGGCTACTATCGAGCGTTTCTACTCGATGCGACTACGTCCTATCGACAAAATTCGTATAATTCCGGTGGGTTTGGTTTTTCCCTCGCGAAAGAGCAACCGCTTTACAGGGTCATCCTAAAACACTCCAGACGATTATGCTTAATTTTCCGCAGCGCACTGGAAATCACGTAGCCGCAGAGTTCGACCGCGTTGCTTTCGCCTATGACCTACTAGTCGGCCTCAATCCAGGCTACCGACGTCATTTACGATTAAGTGCAGAGCGCCTACAAGCGAGACCATCAGCACGAATTTTGGATCTCTGTTGCGGAACTGGGCTATCTACACTGGCGCTCCGCACTGTATACCCACATGCTACTCTGGTAGGGATCGACGCTTCTGCAAAGATGCTACAAGTCGCAAGCAAACGACAAAACCTGACCGGTGTAGAGCTCTTTCATGGTAACGCCATGGATCCCGCAGCAGCTGGCGTAAACGGTCCCTTCGACGCCATTCTGATGGCATACGGGATCCGCAACATGCCAAATACTGATGTCTGCTTACAGCGGATGCTTGAGCTGCTATCCCCAGGAGCACCGGTCTGTTTTCACGAGTACTCGGTGACTGGTTCACGCTTCAGCACCGCCATATGGAAAACGGTGACAAACATGATCGTCATACCAACTTCCCGAGTAATCGCAGGAGAATCCGACTTATTCAAGTACTTACGTGAAAGCGTCCTTGCTTTCGACAGTGTCTCTGAATTTGAGCAACGCTTAAGAGCTGTCGGCTTCGATTCGGTACATACTCTGCCAACCGGTGGATGGCAGCGTGGAATTGTCCATTCGTTCATAGCTCAGCGTCCGGTATCGCCAAATGAGTAACCAGGTCAACCCAAAAGCAGATCACGTAGTGGTGATAGGAGGTGGTATAGCGGGAATGGCGGCGACCGTCATCCTCGCAGAACGCGGAATTCGAACCACCGTGCTCGAGCGCCAGCCGAGTCTCGGAGGTCGAGTCGGCAGCTTCCCCCTACAGATCGCAACCGGAGAAACGGTACAAATGGAACG
>CAZTZA010000003.1:7063-8519 GCA_964618015.1 uncultured Spirochaetaceae bacterium
GAACGCGGCTTCCACGCTTTTTTTCGGCAGTACTACAACCTACGCGCATTACTTAAACGCATATCTCCCGAACTTGATATCCTGATTCCAGCGGGCGACTACCCTGTTTTAGGACCTAACGGAACCCGGCAGTCTTTCGCAGGACTACCCAGTCGGGCACCATGGAATATCGTCTCGCTCACTCGTCGGACCCCGTCGTTAACCCTGTCAGCTCTCAGGCGTGTGCGGCTTCGTTCCGCGCTATCAATGCTAGCATTTGACCCAAAGCTTACATATGCTCGGCACGATCAACGCTCTGCTACCGAGTACTTAGATTCTCTCCGCTTTCCACCGGAAGCACGCCGTCTATTGTTCGACGTGTTCGCCCATTCGTTCTTCAATCCTGAAAACGACATGTCAGCGGCAGAACTGCTGATGATGTTTCACTTCTACTTCATGGGAAATCGGGAAGGCCTACCGTTCGATGTCGTCAGACAGCCGTTCTCAACTGGAATTTGGGAACCATTACGCCAATACGTCGAAGCACGGGGCGCCACTGTGTACACTAACACAGAGGTGCAAAGTATACGCAAAAAAGGACTTGCCTGGGAGGTAGACATAGGAGATCAATCGCAAGGCTCCCTTATCACCGACGCAGTGATTCTCGCACTTGATGTGCCAGGCTTGAAACTGCTGCTACCCAAAACCCATCTCATGCATGGGCAGTGGTCCGAACAAGTACGGAACCTGCAGGTGACTCTACCGTTCGCAGTCTGGCGGCTCTGGCTTGACCGTCCTACCAAAGCGGGGCGCGCCCCATTCGCGGGTACCGCCGGCTTTCCGCTGCTGGACAACATTTCGCTCTTTCACCTGTTTGAAGATGAAAGCAAATCGTGGGCAACTGTACATGGTGGATCGGTGGTTGAATTACATGCTTATGCGGTACCTGAAGACACGACCGAACAGGACCTCAAGGCCGCAATGTTAAGCGGGTTGCACTGCCTATACCCTGAGACCCGTGCAGCCGAGCCATTGGACGAATCATATCTGTTTCGACGCGACTGCCCCGCGTTTGGACTAGGATCACGGGCGCACCGACCAGGAATTCGCACACCTCACCGCGGCATATACTTGGCCGGCGACTTTGTACGCTTGGATCAGCCGACTGCCTTGATGGAGCGAGCTGCCACCTCTGGGATTACTGCTGCAAACGAGATTCTAGTGGGCCGTGGGCTTCATGCTGAACCGATAATTTCTATGCGTCCAAAGGGTATACTGCCAGGTGTGGCGGCGTGAACCAGGGGAACGGTGACCGTGGTTTTCTTTTTGGACATTCCCCAACCAGCCCGGAAAAGGCCATAGATTTGCAGGAACTGCCAGATTGGCAACAGTCCGATCCAAAATGGATACGAGGAGCACTACGGAGGGTGATGGCGCTGCCAACAGGCGGCTGGCACGTCATCGATGCGGTCCGTGC
>CAZTZA010000003.1:8529-10409 GCA_964618015.1 uncultured Spirochaetaceae bacterium
AACGCCCTCAGCTATATCGAATCGCTGACCGTGAGATCGTCGCTTGGCGAGGTGTTAATCAACTGTTAGCTGCACCAAATGCCTGCCCGCATCTGGGAGCCTCGCTAGCTGAGGGTCATACGAAAGACGGCTGTCTGATTTGTCCTTGGCATGGTCTTGTACTGAATGAAGCTGGCCACAGCGGCTGGAGACCACTACCTAGCTACAATGATGGTGTGCTTTTCTGGGTGAGACTCGACGGTGTTGAACCACCCACTCGTGAGCCCTATCTGTGTAACCGTCCGACTGCCTCTATCGATGCGGTGGTACGAATGGAATCCCAATGCGATCCGCAGGATGTCATCGCGAATCGACTTGACCCGTGGCACGGCGCGCATTTTCATCCCCATTCCTTCGGCAAACTACGAGTGATTGATCAGAATGAAGACAGTATCGTAGTAAGAGTTACCTACCGTGCCACTCGGCGAATGGGAGTGGAGGTGGACGCCCGATTCGACTGCCCCGACTCACGTACCATCGTTATGACTATAATCGATGGCGAGGGGACAGGATCAGTGGTAGAGACCCACGCTACGCCAGTCGCACCAGGAAAATCAGCCATCATTGAGGCAACACTCGCCACCTCTGAGCGGTTGGGATTCCGCCTAGCCAGAAGCGTCTCTGGACTGGTACGTTTTGGAATACGGCGCAGAGCACACCGGCTCTGGGTAGAAGATGCAGCCTACGCTGAACGCCGCTATTCCTTGCGAAGTGGCAAGGTCTAACCGTCAGCCAATCCGTAAACTAATGAGCCTCCGCGGCAATAGCGGCAATCAGCCGTTCGATCTGAGCCGGAGAGTTGAAGTAATGGGTAGAGATACGCATCGCATCATGGCCATCACGAATATGGTCGTCGATACGTATATTGTAGTTGTTTTGAAGATTTTCTCGCCACCGAGCGCAGTCACCACTATCCGGTTGGACTAAAGTCGTACCAGGAGCGACGAACGAGGGTTCTGGAGAATTGACTATTTGCATGCCTGGAATAGAAGAGACTCCCAAGCTAAGTTGGTCAGAGAGTTGGCGATTACGGTCCTCGATCGAGCTGATTCCTATTTGCTGAAGCCACTCGATGGCAGCACCAATACCAGCCCGCGTCGGCAAGTCAAACGTACCTTTTTCTTCGTAACGCTGAGCAGTGTTCCCATCTGGCGTTGTAGTGGTACCAAACCGCTCCTGGAATTCGCGTCGCACGTATAAAACCCCTGAACCAGAAGGAGCTAACAGCCATTTATGTAAGCTGGCAGCATATAGGTCACATTGTATAGCGGTAACATCCACCGGCACCCGACCGGCTGCCTGGGCGCCGTCGATTGCAACGATCAAGCCATGGTCATGGCCCATACGACACATCTCCTCAATCGGATAACGAAGACCATGCCGAGTGACGTGGCAGAAGGTTAAAACTCTGGTGCGGTCGGAAATTGCGGCTTTTAGGGGTTCGATCAATTCCGCTGGGTCGCTGACTGGGCTGGGAAGTGCTACCTGACGTACGATCAATCCGTCGCGCTTGGCACGATGAAGCCACGGCTTGACGCTCACAGAATGCTCATGACTAGTCGTAAGAATTTCATCCCCAGCCTTTAAGTCTCTTATCCCGTTAGCTATCAGAGACAACCCCACGGAAGCGTTGCGGTTAATCGCTAACTCCTCCGGCTGTGCACCAAATAGATTGGCTAAGCCCGGTAAAACGATCTCGCTGTTGTAACACCAATAATCACTCTTAGCGGAATCCGGGTCTTGAGACAGGCGTAAGTACCCTGCAGTAACTGCATCAATTACGGACTGGGGGGGGGCACCAAGCGCTGCACTATTTAGGTAGGCTATATCAGAATCCAGCG
>CAZTZA010000003.1:10419-30249 GCA_964618015.1 uncultured Spirochaetaceae bacterium
AATCCAATCCCAATGAGATTCATCGTTGCTCTCCTGAGGTGACCGCCATGAGGCATTTATAGAAATCGGCACAGAAATCATAGTCGGGACTATGATTTCCGCGTAATTATTAGGCAAGTAATTACAACAACCGACAATCCATTTCGACCTATTCACGCTTCATCACGGTAGTTCCAAGACAAGAGCTATCGTCATAGAGTATTGGTATGAGCGGCTTTTCTTTGCCTACCCTGGACGAGATTGAGACCGCAGCACAAATCGTCTACCAATCAATACTACCGACCCCGCAGCATTGCTGGCCACTATTGAGTGAACGCACGGGCTGTGATGTGTGGGTCAAGCACGAAAATCATACACCAATCGGATCGTTTAAAATTCGTGGTGCACTGGTTGCTGTTGACAGACTCAAATTTTCCAAACCCCGATTGACTAGAGTATTTACTGCTACTCGAGGCAACTATGGCCAGGGCATAGCATTTGCAGCTCGATGTAACAGCCTAACATCAACCGTGGTAGTACCAATCGGTAACAATCGAGAAAAAAACACTGCTATGCGTGCTTTAGGAGCCCAACTCATAGAGTACGGAAAAGACTTCGACGCGGCACGTGCCCACGCCACACAGCTGTCCGACAGTGAACGTGCCCACCTGATGCCATCTTTCAGCCGGGAATTGGTCCTGGGCGTAGCAAGCTACGGAATAGAACTTTTCAGCACTGTTTCCGATATAGACGCGGTGTACGTTCCGATTGGCCTGGGATCAGGCATCTGCGGCGTGATGGCAGCTCGCGATGCACTCTCACCAACAACAGCTGTTATTGGTGTGGTTGCGTCCGCTCTTCCCACTTATCAGCGGTCTTTTGACGCAGGTGAAGTGCGATTAACTGAGCCAGCTCAAACTATCGCCGACGGTTTGGCGGTACGAGTCCCCGACGAAGACGCTCTCGCTTTGATATTAAACGGCGTGGACCGAGTGGTCGCCGTCTCAGAAGCAGAGCTGCGCGCGGCTATGCGAGTCTACTACACAGATACTCACAATATCGCAGAAGGAGCCGGCGCAAGTCCCCTGGCAGCACTTATTCAGGAGCGCTCTCGCATGCGCGGAAACCGAGTCGCACTAGTGCTCTCTGGCAGCAACGTCGATCGCGAATTGTTCTCAGCGGTACTTGCAGGCTCTTAGCCCCAACCAGGACGTCCCTCATGGCTTCATCTCGCTTCACTCATTTTCATTACATGATCCCTTGGCGGAAAAACAAGATCATAGCAGTGACGGACTGACAAGGTTATCATTACAAATCATGGCATATCCTGACAACACAATTCGTGTCGGCATCGTCGGCGCTGGCAATAATACCCGTAATCGTCATATCCCTGGCCTCAAGGCCCAACCCGACGTCACGTTAGTGAGCGTAACAAACCGCTCCCGTACGTCCTCTGAGCAGGCTGCTAAAGAGCACGGCATTAGCCGCATCCACGACAACTGGCGCGAACTCGTCGAGTCTAAAGATATTGACGCTGTCCTGATCGGCACGTGGCCGTACCTTCACAAACCTGTCACCTTAGCCGCTTTGGCAGCAGGAAAACATGTGCTGACGGAAGCCCGCCTTGCGCTCAACTTGTCTGAGGCTCAAGCGATGCTATCCGCTGCACGCGAGCACCCCGAACTGGTCACTCAGGTCGTTCCCGCAGCGGGAACGTTAGGTATGGACTCAACGATCTGTCAGCATATCGCAGACGGCTATATCGGAGAGGTGCTATCAGTCGAACATCTCGGTGGAGGGACGTTTATCGACCCCTCAGCGCCTATGATGTGGCGTGATAGCGCTACCTTCAGTGGTCTCAACATTAGTTCACTGGGAATCACCTATGAGGCGATCATGCGCTGGGTCGGACCAGCTACGCGGGTAGCTGCTATAGGTAAGACCTTCGTGCCGACACGACTCGATGACTCAGGTACAGCGCAAGCGATGCAGATCCCCGACCATTTGGAGATCATAGCCGAAATGTCATGTGGTGCGACTCTACACCTTCAGATCTCGAACGTGCTAGGCCACGGCACTTCAGGCACCACCATATACGGCACCGAGGGAACTTTGCGCATTGGCAGCAATCAACTATTGGGAGGGAAACGAAACGAAACGAAGCTTAAGCCATTGACTCTTCCACCGGCCAAGAATCGTCCTGGTCCGCTTATGCCACCGGGCTGGCGCGTGGAAGAGGAATTCTGTGCAGCCATCCGAGGTGAAGGCACGATAGAACGTAACACCTTTGAAATTGGCGTTGAATATATGGCATTTACGGAAGCAGTTCATCGCAGTATAGGAGAAGGACGCACCGTACAGGTTGAACTCTAAAATGGAATACCAAACACTTGGCAATACCAATATCAAGGTCTCCCGAATTGGTATTGGTTGTTATCAAATGGGCGGCACCCACGGCGGCGGTGGCTGGCCCGGCATGGACGATACTGAATCAGTAGAGACCATTCAGCATGCTGAATCGCTTGGCGTTAACCTGGTCGACACCGCAGAGGGTTACGGCGGAGGCCACTCGGAATCCCTGATCGGCCGCGCTCTGGCAGACCGGCGAAGCCGTTACGTGATCGCAACTAAGGTAGCCCCTCCGGTTGAAACCGACAGTGAAACCGATACGCGCAACCGCATACAGAGCGCATGCACCGGTAGCTTAAAGCGTTTACACACTGATTACATAGATATTTATCAGCTCCACGGAGTGCCACCGAAAAAATTGATGCCAGCAGTAGTAGAGGAATTAACCGCACTACAGCACGCTGGAAAAATTCGCTGTTGGGGTATTTCAACAAATGACTCGGATGCCATACGCAATCTTACTGTACTCGGTGATCTTGCCGTAGCGCAGATAGGACTAAGCATCATTAATCTAACTGCTGAAAAAGCTTTATCTCTAGCGCAAACAGAAAACATAGGAACATTAATCCGTGTACCCCTTGGCCAAGGAGCACTAACCGGAAAATACTTTGATACACAAAAACTTCGCGATGGTGACAGACGGCATGCTCGCTTCACTAATCCTCAAGGTCGTGCCGCGCTCGCCAAGCTATCTGAATTAAAATTTCTCACCGAGCAAGGCAGAACCATGGTTCAAGCAGCGCTGCGTTTTGTGCTTGATACGAAAGGTGTAACTGCTGCTATCCCAGGAGCAAAAAATCGCTCGCAGCTTGAGGAAAACGTCCGTGCAGTGAACGTTCCGCCATTATCTGCTAAGGAGAAAGAGAGAGCCATGTATATCGGTTCTCAATCGGGCTGGCCGCTACCACCATACGCTCCAATTACCCCTAACTGACGCCAAAGAATTTTATGTAATTAATTTTTATATAGGTTCCGGCCGATTTCGCTCGTGTGGTGTTGAAGAATAATAACCCCCAGCTCATCCTCCAGAAACGAGGAGCGTGCATACCGGTAACCGGTAAATTGAATGATCCTGTACGCCGTGTTATTCAGACAAAACTCCAAATAATTTGCACCGTGAGATCTATAAGAGACTGTACGCATGCGTCTTGACCGGCGAGGAGGAATATCCTCTCTCAATCCCTGGAAGGATATTCCCACTACATTCATAGGTTGCCAACGACTGATGCATCCAAGCCTGGATAAATGATCACCAAAGCTGAATCAATGTGGATACCGCTCGATTCCATGCTATACCTCAGACATGGATTAGCACCAAAAGGTCCCGCCAAGCACCACGCGGTTATCGGCTTGTACCTGAGGACCTTTCGATGGCGATGTTATGATCAATTTTATTTTTACTGAAAAATTTTAGGAAATATTTTCATGATAAGCGAGAGCATTTTCCAAAGCAGCAAGAGTGAAGCACGGGGTGAGCGTGCCATGGTGGCAACTAAACACCGTTTATCAAGCGCCGCTGCCATTCGTGTAATACGTGCGGGCGGCAACGTCATCGATGCCGCTATAGCAGCGGCATTCGCCGTTGGAGTGGTAGAGCCAACCTCCAGCGGTATAGGCGGCGGCGGCTACCTAGTCTATCAAATGGGTGATCGCGGCGGCGTATTTGGCTTTCCCATGCGCGCACCCCTGGCTGCAAGCCCTGACATGTACCGCCTGACTGGAGCGGCAGCGGTCGGTTCATTCGGCTGGCCGAAAGTTGCAGAAGATGCAAACATGGAAGGCCCACGTTCTATTGCAACCCCCGGAACAGTAGCCGGCCTTACCGCTGCACACACTGAGTTTGGACGGCTTCCCCTTGAAGAGGTCGTAGCACCAGCAGTGGAACTTGCTCAGCATGGATTCACACCAGAATTTCACGACCTGATGGCTTTCGCGGAACAAGCCGGAAAATTTACACGCCACGATGATCTGTGCCACGTATTCTTTGCAAACGGCGCAATACCATCAGGCCTCGAAATTCCCGGCAGCCCTTACACTCGTGGCAACCAACTACGAGTTGAGCCAGCAAAAATTCGACAACCGGATCTAGCTGATACTCTCATCGCAATCGGCGATGAGGGACCCGATGCCTTCTATCATGGCGAGATCGGCCGCCGACTGGTTGATGGAGTACAGCAATCAGGTGGAATCCTTGCCAACGCTGATCTGGCAACCTACCAGCCCTTCCACTGGCAGACGGGGAGAGAAAGAGGCTTAGATCCGCTCGAGGTGACTTACCGAGACCTGGGTGTTCGGGTAGCGCCGTATGCCTCTGGCGGAATTACCAGTGCCATGACACTTCAAATTCTTTCTTTCAAGGAACTTGCATCTTTCGAGCACAACGATGCAGATGCTCTCCACCACTATATCTGTGCCGCCCGGTTGGCGTATGCCGATCGCTTTGCCTATCTAGCCGATCCCGATTCAGCCGACGTTCCCTGGGAAGGCCTCACTGCTCATGCTTATGCAGCACGGCGCCAGGCTACCATCCATTCAAAGGCTCCAACTCGCTTTAAAGCCGGTGATCCATGGCATGAGGAGGGCCGTACGGCGCCGAAGCGGCCTATTGGTAGTGCTCCTGCCTACCAAGATGGTACTACACACCTGTGTGTAATGGATGGCGATGGCAACGCAGTATCCTTGACCAATACGCTGATGTCTGGTTTTGGATCAGGAGTGGTTGCGGGTCGTACCGGAGTAGTCCTCAACAACGGCATGATGTGGTTCGACCCTGTTCCAGGCCATGTTAATTCCGTTGCTCCTGGAAAACTACCATTGAACAACATGTCACCCCTTCTGGTGCTGGGCCCCCACGGCGCACAGATCGCAGTAGGTGCGTCTGGCGGCCGTCGGATCACCAATTGCGTCACAAATCTGGTAGTAAAAATGATAGATTTTGGTCTCGGACCTCAGGCAGCAATCGATTCACCTCGCATAGACTGCAGCACACCACTAACTGTCATCGACGGCCGTATAGCCCGTGAAGTGATTGACGATCTGCGATGGCGCCGTCACCAAATCGCAGTGATCGATCCTCATTATGTTACGGAGGGCATGAGTCCCTTCGCTAGCCCACTTGCGATCACGCGTAATCGTGATGGATTACGGGCTGGCGCCGATACTTTCCACAGTGCCCATGCGGCCGGACTGTAAAATACAAGCTGAATCTCGGAATAATGCCTAAAGCGACGAGAGCGCCTCTCGCTGTCGGGACAGCCGTTGTTCGCGATCTTTAGCAAAGCGAACTATACCTGAAGCAATCGACTGCTTGTCTAGGTGCGCCTCAGCTATAACGTCTGACTCGGTACCCCCGGTTAACCATCGGTTATGCCAGTCAGAAACTAGGGAATATTCGCTAGTCAAAGGCCCTACATCTCGTACCGGCCAGACCCGCTGTGTGCCCGTGGTAACTACCATCATATCGTTCTTAGCCGCTGCAGGTAGTACGGAATCTCGATAGGATTGCAGCTGACGGTCAAAGAGCTCCTCACTAATCGCAGCTATCACCTTGACATTAATACCTTGTTCATCGAGCTGCGACAGAGTTTGAACGACATTGACAGTAGAACTGGAACCCTGAGCAATCACGTAACCATGCCGCGGCTTGTCAGGATCGAAGTCACGGATCACGTAAAAACCCTTAGAGGCAGCGGTGAGATCAGTGTCGGCGAACGTAGAGCGGTCAGCTACAGGGAAGTCAGGCCGCGCCACCTCGATCACGATTACTCCGACTAAAGGATCGCGAGCAGCTATCTCCGCCGCTGCAAAATAACCGGGAGCGACATCGTTGTAGTCCCAAAAGCTGAGTGTGATTACTTGTCCGCGTGGGAATAGTTTCCACACTTGTGGAGCAAAAATACCGAAATGAGTACGCGCGTCCGCAGCCGTTTCCGGTCCCGAATGACCAGCCAATATCGTTAAAACACCTACACGAAATGGGCTGTCTTGACTCTGCTGGCTCCAGACACGAGCTGGTAGATACATTAGTGGTGTAAAGGCACCGTAGCTGCCGCTTAACGCCCAGACGCCAGAATGAACCTCCGGGTCAACCGACGCACTCTGCCCTACTAGCCCCACAGCGGTGGAAGCGTTTCCAGCCTCCTGAATTGCTGCCTTCAAACGTGTCCCACCTGGATTACTGACCGGGTCATAGTGTCCGGTGAGCGACCCGCTCTCAACATTGATGGACCCTGACAGGTCAGCGGACAAAGTGAGAAAGCGATTCCCTGTGACATGGTTAAGCCATTTAACCACCTCAGAGATAGCTCGGCGTGTGCCTTGAACCTCACCTGGCCGCTTGAATAATTCAATGGCTACTTCTTCGGTCGCGCCGTTCTCACTATCAACACTGACCGTCTGCGTATCAACTGGTAGATTAACCACACGAAGTCTCTCATCCTGAAAAGGATCCTTGGTGTTGTCCACGCGAAGTGGTACATCGTCACTCACTTGATCGCCAAGGTGGACCATCCGGTCACTTAGCCAGTGACCGAGCCCGTCCTGATCTAGAACCGACATTACAACGTCAATATTGGCCTTAAACTGACGAAGTCGTTCCGCCTCATCCTGCACTGGGCCGTCATGAATCCCTTGAAAAGTAACTCCGAAACGATCCTCAAAGGTACCCGCAAGAGCTACAAAGTAGGGGACATTCATCTTCATGTCGTACGGGTGGCTGTGATAACCCACCACCTGATCCCCGAATCCAGGGATAGTTCCGTTCTCGGATGCCGGCCACCAGCCCTTGGTAGTGCGACCGATTACAATCATCGGCCTTCGGTCAGCCGGGTCCCACTCTTCCATGACCTTTAGCGCTCCTAGCACTTGGTCATAATCATTGCCGTCATCTATGGAAAGGACATTCCAGCCATACGATGACCACTGGTTGGCAATTCGGTAGCCGTCGAACGAAGATGAAACCACACCATCTATCAGTGAATCATCGATACCAGCGTTGTTATAAGAGAGCAAGATACGCAATCTTTTACCCACCTGCTGAGCAAGCGCCTGTGTCTTAAGCTCCTGTGAGTGGCCAGAGGTCATGGCAAATTCTCCTTCTAAAGCCATGATTTTTGGAGAGTCTCCGGCACCCATGAAGTCCCAGAATGCCGCTTTGCCTGCGGCAGTCGCTACGCCAATACCAGATGGTCCTCCGTTGACGTCATTAATTAGGTCGGTGGTTTCGGAGTGGCCAGCTAGCGAGCGTATGCCCCTTAATTTTGCCTGGTTAAAGAGTGGATCATCTTCCAGGCCGCAATCAGATAAGAGCGTCGACAAAGCTAAGGCGCCGCGACGGAAGCCCAAACAATCAATTGATAACATAGCGATTCGAGGATCTACCTGGTATCGGTCATGGCCCGTCTCAGCGTAACGACGAGTCATCGCCTCACCCATAATGATCCACAGTGCATAGAGAGTTGGTATGTTGTGGCCACCAGCTAGAAGTAATTTGTCTCCGAATGGATGTTTTGGACGCCGGTAATCATAGCGCAAACCGCCGTGTTCTGGACCGACCAGATGCATCGCAACATTGTACGGTGTGTAGGCGAGCGGCCCACCAAAGTGACCCGTCTGTGCGTAGTTTCCCATCAGAGTCAGCGTCATGGCAGTCAAAAAACCAACGTCCTCAAGCCGTTCGCGGTCATATATCGGAAGATTAACTCTCTGCTCAGAGAATTCTCCTGACGATGCCGCAATATTAACGAGGGCTGATGTTCGGGTAGTATCCATCTATTCTCACTTCCTACGTGGCATCAGCTAAAATGCCATATACCTTCTATGCCTAATTTCAAAAACTATAGCCCCCAAAAATGAAGCCTGTCCGTCAGAGACTAACTTAGGAAGAGCAGTACGTCATCCTGTACCGTGGCAGGAGATTTACCGCAAGGGACTGAAAAATCGATCAAAGGACTCGCTCAGCTTGTCCATTCCTGCGCGCTTCTGTGCGTTATTCAAATCAGTGCGACGTATCATCACATGAGCCTGTTTCTCAAAATCGTTGACTAACTTGCATGCCTCAACAATATGTTGATGGTTTGGCTCCGGAATGACGATACATCCTCCGTTGTCACCATGAATCAGATCCCCACTCCTTACCGATATTCCCCCTACCTCTACTGGTTCGCCGTATGCAGACCAGCGCAGAGCAGCATGCTGGATCACGCGAGCGATCGCGAACACACTAAAGCCCTGATCAATAATTCCTGGCAGATCTCGAACACCTCCAGAAGTGACCATGCCGATTGCGCCAGCGGCTATCCAGGCTTTGGCCATACCATCACCCATGACGCATTCCCTGTACGGATCAGGGCCAACCGTCTCTACCACGATAACACGTGGCAAATCGCTGTCCTGAATTTCATCCATCATCTGTAGATAGTCATCGATCTCAGCGCCGCCCTCCGGAGTACACGTATCAATCTTTATTGTGATTGCCTGACCCACAAGAGGAGGCAAATCTGCAGTCATGCACTGGATACGTCCGTCCATAGCATAGGTATGTGGCTCGGAATGTCCAAGCGCAGAGAGAGCGTTGCAAACCAAGGCAGTCTCTGAATCGCCGAGACTTTCAATTAGTGCTTTATCCATTTGATCTACGAGCCTACCGGCCAGCGCACGGACGGGGCAAGACAATAAGCTTTCATATAATTGCTATCCTTTCTAGTATCACTTAATACAAAGATCAATGAAATAAGGATATTCTCCTATTCTAAAATATTATAGGAAAGAATATTCCCCCTTGAGAACGTTACATCTTGTTGTCAATAGGGTTGACCACCAGTAGGTAGCCCAAGGACACTAAGAGGCATGAGAATTGTTGTTGTAGGAGGCGGCGTGATCGGCTTGAGCACTGCCTTTCACCTAGCTGACCGACAGGCCGGCGAAGTAATCCTGGTTGAGAAGGGGCCAGTTGGTGACGGCTCCAGCTCCCGTGCTGGCGGCATTATCACCGGACTGATGGGAACTGAGACTGCTGTTCGGACTCGAAAAGTTAGTTTAGAAATATTTCAACGGCTCAGCCGAGAGGTCGCCGGATACACTTTTCATGATGTAGGAACGCTCAACTTGGAGGCTAATCAAGGCAGCTACCGACGCAAGATGCTGCCTTTGTACGACCGCCTCAATGTTCCCTATGAGATACTCGAATCCGAAGAAATACGACGCCGCTGGCCATTGATGGCAGTCTCGGACGATGCGTGGGGCTTGTATGATCCGATAGCGGGTTACTCGGAGCCGGATGAATACGTGTTGGCAATGGCCGCTCATCTACGCAAGCTCGGTGTTCAAATTCGAGAATTTGAACCAGTTGTAAACTTTTGTTTGCAAGGCGATAGGGTAACAGGGGTGAAAACCACGGTGGAGACAATCGAAGCTGACGTAGTCGTATGCGCTTCGCATGTCTGGTCGATCCACCTACTTGAGCAGTTCGGCTGGCGTATGCCCGCTAAGAACTTTATTCACCAACGCTACGTTTCCACACCGGTCTCCCGACCAGTCATCTTACCCGCTGTTAACGACCATCCCCGCCACGGCTACTACCGACCGGCATTCGGCAACCGCATACTAATCGGTATCGATACGCCGGAAAATGAAGAAGTGCCCCCACCGAAGCCGGATACCCACCTTTCGGAATTTTCCGTTGATCCCAAGGCAAAGGAACGCGAATTGAACCGTTTGCAATGGGTGTTTCCCGAAATAGCACCACTCTCATGGGAAATCGAGAAGGTTGGGTTGCTTTCATTTTCGGTAGACGGCGAACCTATTCTTGGCGCGATACCGGATGTTGCAGGAATCATTTGTGCTGGTTGTTTTCACTCCGGCGGGTTCGCCTATAATCCAGTAGCAGGATTTCTTGCGGCCGAGTTGGCACTGGACGGGCAGACCAGCATCAATATCAGCGCTTTCGCTCCCGATCGTTTCAATCCAGAGGAAGCGCAATCTTTCATCGATTCGCATATTAGCCACGCTGAATACAATCCGACCTTTAATCCCTCAAGTCGTCACTAAATACGATCTTGCTTTGATCCTGGAGATCCCCATGAACAAAACGTTAACTCCCAACAAAATCTCTGTCGCAATCATTGTCGGTGGCCACGCTTATGACGTTCCCGCGTTCAAACGACTGTTTGATTCATTTGACGACGTGGCAGCCTATCCGCAGGACATTAGTAACTTTTCGCGTGCCTGGGGAGTAACCCCGGATACTTATGACGTGCTTTTGTTCTACAACGCTGGCGGAGACACTGCGGAGTCTATGGATAAAACATGGGGAACCGGTACTTCAGCAGCAGTTGAGGCAATTGGACAGAAAAAACAAGGCGTAGTGATGTTGCACCATGCAATCCGCTCCTATTTAGCCTGGCCAAAATGGTCTGAGCTTCTCGGCATTCCACACGAGCAACGCGAGGGTTCAAATTTCACTGCACAGTTCGGTCAAACCATGAAGATAACCGTCACCGACCCAACTCATCCGATCAGCCACGGTATAGAGCCCTGGGAAGTCGTAAATGAAGCATGGCCTACGATGGAATGGATACCTAAATCGGACGCGCAGGTAATCATGACAACTGACAATGAAGTGACCAAAACCAAAACCATGGCATGGTGCCACGATGTAGAGAACACAAAAGTTTTTTGTCTAACGCCAGGCCACGATGACCAAGCATATTCTCAGTCGAGCTACCGTACTACTCTACACCGCGGGATCCGGTGGGCGGCTGGACGGCTGTAGTAGTAATCCGATATACCACAATCAATATCGGTCCTGATAATCAGTCACTCATCTTTGGCTTAGCGCCGTAGTGTCTGAACGATGGTAAGAGACGTCCAGCGCTGATACCCCCGTCCACATGCAGGACTTGTCCAGTTACCCAGTCCGCATCCTGAGAGGCCAAGTATACGGCAGCTCGTGCGATGTCCTTCGGTAACCCGAATCGACCGAGCGGCGTGTAGCGCATCCACGCCCTATGAAGTTCTGATCCATCTTCAGGAGCAGGATCGTTAGATACCGGTACTGCACCAGGAGCAATCGCATTAATATTAATGTTGTGCTCGGTGAGATCGAACGCAGCACCGCGCGTAAAACCATCAATCGCTGCTTTGCTCGACTCATATGGAGCCGCGTAGTGCGTCCCTGAGACTCCGTGAATAGATGACATGGTAATAATCTTCCCGCCACCGGAGCGCGCCATCAGAACAGCAGCTTGACGTACGGTCAAAAAAGTTCCCAAGACATTGACTCTCATAACTCGCTCGAAATCGTTCGCCTTAAACTCTAAGAGCGGTTTCAGAGCACCCCCGATACCAGCTACCGCTACGGCAATATCTAAGCGCCCGAAGGAAGAATCTGACTTCGTGACTGCTTTCTCTATCTCCGCCTCGACTGTAACGTCAGCCTGCACAATCTCGATACTTCGGCCAAATGATCGCACCTCAGAAGCAGTCCGTTCAGCACCCTGAGCATCGCGATTGTAAACAGCGACGATATCAGCGCCCTCTACCGCGAATTCACGGCAAATTGCTCCCCCAAGACCACCCGAAGCTCCAGTAACTAGCGCAACTTTATCCTGTAATCGCATGACAAAAGCATACCCGGAAGCAGCCGCTCGTAGTGAATCGCACCAATGGATGTCTCAGAGCAGTAACTCTATCTAACTGAAGCTTCAAATATTTATAGATTTGATGATCAAGGCGTTATCCAGAAGTCCTTTCAAGTAATGAGATGAACTGACAAAAATTCATTCCCCGCTTTCAGAAATCTTGGTGGATAGGGCTGCCCGATACACCTCCTGCAGCGGTACGCCATTTTGTTCTGCCAGGCGACGACAGTCTTCATATTCCGGCGATCGTCGAGGATCTATCCCCTCTCCCATAGATACTTTGACCTTTACCGGCCCGTAGTCAGTGGCAACCGTCCTCACCTCCCTAGCCAGGGCATGACGCGTTACCGGATACTCGCGCACCCCAATGGTAGTAGTCTCTCGGAACAGCTGGCGACGGATCTCGAGAGAGTTTTGCGGCCGACAAAGTACACTGAGCAGCGTTCCCGTACGATTTTTTTTCATCGAGACCGGCTGGGAATATACTTCCAACGCACCAGCAGCAAACAACTGGAAATTTATGTACTCATAGAGCTCAGGATTCATGTCGTCGATGTTAGTTTCAATGATACTAAGTGTCTCAATTGCTGAGGTACTACCGCCTACTGACGCCTGTCCATCACCTACGATCAAGCGTACAACGTTGGGAATATCACGGTCGGCACTACCGGCACCGTAACCAGAAGCAGTTATAGTCATTGCCGGCATCGGACCGAACGATGAGGATAGCTCAGTTACTAATGCTGCGCCCGTAGGGGTAACTAACTCCCCGTTGACTGAAGAGCCGGATACTGGCACCCCTTCTAGAAGAGCCACTGTGGCAGGGGCAGGTAATGGTAACCGACCATGAGCAGATTTGACAAAACCCCTCCCCAATGGAAGCGGAGAACATTCAACCCGGTCAATACCCAACAGATCAAAACCAGTGAGTACGCCGACAATATCAACGATTGTATCAATGCCGCCGAGCTCGTGAAGATGTACGCGGTCACTCTCAGCAGCGTGAATATTCGCCTCCACCTCCCCCAGACGGTTGAACAAAGCACACGCTCGCCGTCTGATCGTGTCGGGAATAGCACTGTTTTCGACCAGGGATATGATTTCTGGAAGATGACGTTCAGTTCGATCGTCGGTGACGCGAACTTCCGCCTTTAGTGAAGCGATACCTCCCTTTTGTACTTGGTTGAATTCCAGCTCGAAGCCAGGCAAACCTATCTTCGCCAGCCGTTGTTGTAACTCTCTCTCCGCCACACCAGCATGAACAAGCGCTCCAAGCAGCATATCGCCGCTGACGCCAGAGATGCAGTCGATATAGGCCAGTCTCATTTGCCGGCGGCACTCCGTATACGATTGACAATCGCATGCGCCATCAAAGCTGCGCCAAAGCCGTTATCGATATTTACCACAGCTACGCCGCTGGCACAGGAATTCAGCATCGTCAATAGTGCTGAGCCACCACCCAGATTGGCGCCATAACCAATACTGGTAGGAACCCCGATTACAGGTGCTGGCACTAACCCCGCAACTACGCTGGTCAGAGCCCCTTCCATGCCGGCAACACTAATCACGACGGCAGCGTGGGCCAATTTTGGCCGTATTGACAGTAAGCGATGAATCCCAGCGACCCCCACGTCATATATCCGACTGACCGGACAGAAGAGAAACTCCAACGTCTGCGCTGCCTCCTCCGCTACTGGCAGATCAGCTGTACCACCACTGACCACTGCAGTCGTTATCTCTATCTTGTCAACATTGCCGCTATCGTTACCTGTGGACGTCGTTAAAGAAGACTCCGAAGTTCCTCCGGATCGTTGTTGGCTCACACCTTTAGGAGAGTTCAGGGACAGTAACCGTGATACTGGGTCGTAACCGACATCTGGGAGCTTTGCAACAACTTCTTGGGCCATCTCAGGTGTTGCTCTTGTACCCAGTGCCCGTCCGTGATGTTCACGTAGACGACATAGAATTGCTACCACCTGATCAACGGTCTTACCTGCACACAGGACTACTTCAGCAACGCCAGTTCTTAACTCACGTTGCGTGTCAATCTGCACATTGGCTATCGTTTTGTCTATTGGGAAATCTCTAAGACGTTCCAACGCTGCTGTAACGCTCAGCCGTCCTTCTTGTACCTCTATTAGAATGGAAGATAGCGCCTCTGACATATCTACAGAAGATTCAGCAGCAATGGAATTGGAATCGGTAGTCATCAAAATACTTCGTTCATACTCCCCGAGCGAAAGCCATCTAAATCAACTGCCACAAAGACAAAACCTATGTCCTTCAGTTGCCGTGTAATGAGTTTCCGGTTCTCAAGCACTAGTGCCAGATCATCCTGCTCCACTTCCAAACGCGCGACCTGGCCGTGATGACGCACCCTAAATTGGCGAAGACCCAGCGTAGCTAATAATGCCTCCGCCTCCTCAACTTGGCTTAGCTTCTCGTGTGTTACTTCGGAGCCGTAAGGTATACGGGAAGCAAGACAAGCCGCCGCTGGCTTATTCCAGATAGCTAGGCCGAGTTCCCGAGCTAATGTGCGCACTTCTTCCTTACCGATCGCTGCTTCCTGAAGTGGACTACGTACCCCGTGTTCCTGCGCTGCGCGCCGGCCGGGCCGATGATCGCCCACATCGTCCGCGTTGGTACCGTCCACTATATATGGGAATCCCTTATCACGAGCGTAGTTAATCAACTCCTGATAAACATTTGTCTTGCAAAAATAGCAACGATTAGAGGCGTTAGCCTGATAGCGAGGATCTTCAGTCTCATGGCTGTCCAAAAATTGGTGTCGGATTCCTATCTGCTCTACCAATGAGGTGACTTCGCGCTGCTCTTGCGACGCCAGGCTAGGCGACACTGCAGTGAGCGCAATTGCAGAATCACCGAGGCAGCCATACGCTACTTTCGCTACTAAACCGCTATCGACCCCTCCCGAAAGAGCAACGGCAACACTCCCCATTTGCTCAAAGATTGATTCCAGTTGCCTACGTTTATTTGAAATATTTTTTTCCATCAGCCCTCAGCACATACCGTGACTTCGGAGCGCCGGTACAGGGTTCCGGCTGCAAACGCATTCTCAAACTCTTCATTTGAACTGAATCGCCAACCTAACGCACGATCCCAGATCTCGGGTTTCTCCATACACAAATATATGAATACATGGCCGTGCCATGGCGCCAAAACACTATACATCGTCTTGAACATCTCTACCTTAAGGTCATCAGAGTACGTCAGCTTGCCGTGTGGATCCTTTACCAGATCCGTCTGAAGAATTCGTGTTGGCTCTCCACGGCGCCGTATTTGCTTAATCACTGGCTTGATAAAGGTTACCGACCCCAACGAAACGAACGATACCTCGTCACGATTGAAATCGGACTGAATACGGCGAACTAATGCTGGATAATCCTGCTCCCAACCCTGATAATTTACCATCGGGTGAAAATGGAATGCCACCTTGATCCCGCAGTCCGCAACTTTACGCGCAGCCTGTAGACGCTGTTGCAGTGATGCCGTGAAGTGCTCTTCATTAGAGACCACCGGCTCCGTATTTAGAGACCAGCTACATACCACGTTGGCTGGTATAGATCGTTCAATCAAGTATTTGACATTGGCTGACTTGGTCTTGAGCTCCAAGAGCACGTTTGGATGTTCCGTCGCGAATTGACACAGAGCATCCAATATTCCCCCGCGGTTACCCCACACCAAGGAGTCCGAGGACTGGCCTGAACCGATATGATAAAAACGGTCTGGCTCTAGCTCCAGACGTTGTAACTTCGCGTTGAGATCTGGATCAACTGCCACTCTATCGCCATAGAAAGTCTGGATAGTGCAGTAGCTGCATCCAAAGGCACAGTTCTGAACTGCGTCAATCGTCTTGAGATTGCAACACAATGTTCGCTCAGAGCGTACTGGACAATCTCCGAATATTTCAGCATCGGATTTTCCAGCAACAAAATGTAAAGGTGAACGCTCCGTTAGGGGCTCCGGATCTTTCGGATACACGGTCGCGTCTTGCTTTAACTTGGTCAGATGTTTGCGAAGCTGATGCATCAATATCCGCTTACGCTCACGTCCTAACCCTGCCTCCTCGTAACCTGCCTTACCTTGCGTCCTCTGATCAATCATCTTTTGCTCAGCATCCTGCCACCAGGAAAACAGACTCTGCTCACGCCACATTTCTAGATCACGCGCTGCCTCGCATACTATTCTCATCTCCTGAACGGTAAACCGATAATTATTATGGAGGTCGCGGACCTTTTGCTGTTCGTCATCCTGAAGATCAACGAACAGTGTATTCTGCACCAGAGTCCGAAATCGTTTTTCAGACAGTGGATCAGCGCCCAGACGGGATGTTCGATTCGTTGAAACAGACATGAGAGAAAGAGATCCGCAAGGGTATCCGAGCAATCTTACAGGGGCAACTGCTGGATAAGACTAAATAGATCGAAGACTACGTCTTCATGAATCGAGAGCCCTGATCGCGCAGATCCTTCCTTTTCTTGGATTGCCCCTTTATGCCGTATCCTTCTTCTATATAACTAGTAAGAAACTCAGAAAATGCCCGTATCTTTGCTAATAACTTCCTGCGAATTACTGTTCATAAAGGTGTCATTATGCTCAACTAATAGGTAATTTACCCTCTTGAGAACAATTTAATCGGAACTACTTGCTCAAATATCGTAGGAATTTTTCTAATCTTTCAGAGCATTTATCCATATATATATTCCACAAATCACGCAGGCCGATCGACAACTTCATAGTCGGGCAGACGTCCCTGTTGCTACGATCTATGAGCAGGACTCATTACTACGTTATGCCTCGATCAGAGCCCCCAATAGGTATACTCCGGAGCAAACACAACAGACTTACACCAAGTAAAGCGGCACCTATGAGAACGTGGAGGCTAGTGATCAGCACAGAACGCGCCGTCAGGACAGTTAGAGCTCCCAAGGTTACTTGAGTCAAAACCAGTACGTTAACTAACCAAAGAATGCTAAGAATCGATGACGTCGTTGACCGGATGCGAAGTGCTGCGTTGATGAATATCACCACAGCCAAAATAGCTATAGCCCAGACCCGATGCAGAAAGTGAATTAGTACCTGGCCTTGTTTAACCGGCTCCAACAGCAGAGCAAAGCGGTCAGCATTGATAGTTGCCATCATCCTCTCGTTAAACACAGGAAATACGCTACCCCCAATGAGAGGAAAATCGGGAATAGCTAGTCCAGAATCAGTGTGCCTCATGAGTGCGCCGAGCAATAGCTGTAGATACAGTACAATCGGCAGAGCCATCACCAGACGCCAGCTGCTATCCCGGGAAGCTAAACGTTGACGTTTTTTCCACTCTCGAGATTGGGCGTAGGCGATCAAGATAAGCAAGAGCAAAAGGGTCTGAGCAAGCATCCCGTGCATGACCGACACTGAGGTAGGCAGTAGCCACAAGACTGTCAGACCACCCAAAATACCTTGTATTACAATCGAAGCTACCGCGATCCATGCCAGCCAACACAACCAAGATCGCCGTTCATGACGGCTCAGAACCACAGCTTGAACCAGAACGAGCAGTGCAACGACAGCAGCAACCATACGGTGCCCATGCTCGTATAGAACACCTCCTACCATTGGCGGAAAAACCATCCCGTAGGAAAGAGGCCAGTCAGGGACCGCCAATCCTGAGCCAGTACTCGTTACTAAACTCCCTGCGAAGATCAGCAATAGGGTTGCGTAGACTGTGATCCTGGTCAGAAGTCGCACTATCCGTACTTCCAGATGAGCATACTTGTTGACATATTCTTTAGGTATGAATAATTCCGGACTATTCTTCTGAAGAAGAGGATACGGCTATCACTATCATCATGGTCCCCACCCCAGTAAAAAAATAATTCACGCTATAGCCTGGGCTCCGGCCGAGTACCCAGCAACAGATACTGACTCCGGAGAGCTCTCCTCTCTTTGCAACTGAATCCGAAGATTATTCTTTAATTCACAAACCCAGAGATAGGCAGTAACGGACATCAATTCTGACCAAGGGGATACATCTCAGCAAGATGATGACATAGCCCCATCCAACATTGGCGCAATTAGTCAGCCACCCGTCAGGAAACGATCATACTGCTTCTGCTTCAATTACTACCGCTGTACCGTATGCTGTAATCTCTGACATGGGTGGTACAGCAGCAGAAGAAAATCGAACATCAATTATGGAGTTTGCGCCCAACTTACTGCCTTCGCTGACCATACGTTCGACCGCCTCTGAACGAGCTTCCTCCATCATCTCGGTATACACATTAACTTCTCCACCGATCAGTGTTTTAAAACCTGCTAGGATGTCTTTACCAACATGCCGAGATCTTACCGTACAACCACACACCATACCGATGGTCTTAACTGTCTGATGCCCTGCTACTGACGCTGAAGTCGTGACTACCATTTACCAATCTCCTGACGGCTACAGTAACATAAAATTAACATGACCTCTCAGCAGATAATCGAGGCTTTTTCACGCCGTAGAGTCGTCCCCTCGAAACTCCCAAAAAAATGTCTTTCAGCTGCAGTATGCGTAATACTCGGTGGGCCAAACGAATCGCCCTCTCTCTGCTTTATCAAACGGTCCGAACGCCCTGATGACCCGTGGTCAGGTCATATGGCATTCCCGGGTGGTCACATCACGTCTACTGATGATAGTCCTCGCACTGCAGCTGAGAGGGAAGCAACAGAAGAGGTCGGACTAAACCTCTCCCTCTGCCGCTACCTGGGTTCATTACAAGAAATTCAGATCACGCAGCGTGGTCAGCTGCTACGATCATGGCTACAGCCATTCGTCTACCTTTGCTCGCCGGATCTTCCGAGCTTGTACCCCCAAGCATCTGAAGTAGCAGAAGCTATGTGGATACCGATCACCCATCTGACAACCGATAGCAATCGCAGCTCCATGCTCGTCGAAGATGGCACTCGAAGATTGATGTTTCCCGGCATATCATACGATAATAAAATTATATGGGGAATTACTTTACGTGCACTCGAATCACTAATAGAGACTGTCTTTCTATAGAGAAACTATGGGGCGTCTGATCTATCACGAATCAGTTGAGCCCGGTTCGACAACCGTTCAGCCGCGCATAAATTCTGCAACGTTGATTGGCTCACCTTCACGCTTTCCAGACTCACATCCGGCCAGTACTGGAGCCAGCGAGTAGAGACCGTCTTGGTAATCGTTTAGCAAACCGTCCCCATCACCTGAACGGACAGCCTCGCAGAACCTACGGTCTATTTCGAACCACGGATTGAACTTCTCAGCCTCAAAGACGATTTCTCCATTAATCTCTATGCGTTCATAGCCGTACAAGGCAAGATACCCGCCCTCGAAGCAGACTAGAAAAAGCGGTTCATCCATAACGCTTCCATCATGAGCGCAGATAAAGGTCATAGTCATTGTTGCACCGTTGGACATGACAAAGTTGAACGAAGCACAGACAGGTGATTGGAACTCCGCTCGATCGTTAAAAAATGCCTGGGCAGTTCGTATATCCATTCCGCTTAGAAAGCGGCAGTAGTCAACAGCATGGGGGCCCCAGTCAAAAAAAGCCCCAGTGTAGCTGCGCAGGATAGAATCTAACTCCTGACGTGCAGGAAGAACTCCGAAACTTTGGAATCTGATATGAAAAATATTTTTGCCTGATAAAAGCCGCTTAGCTTCCTGAAAAATCGGTCTATACCGTTCGCGAAAGCAGACTGTCGAAAGCACCCCCCCTTCTCGTACGGCGCTTGCTATTCGCTGAGCAATTGCCATATTGGTTGCCTGTGG
>CAZTZA010000003.1:30259-35062 GCA_964618015.1 uncultured Spirochaetaceae bacterium
TTCACTAAATAAGTGTACGCCAGCCTCTGCTGCAGTTGACTCCACCTCACCTCGCGCAGCAGCTGGTACAATAGACCACAAGGCGTCAAGCGACTCGCTTTCGAGCATCTTAAGCCCTTCGGTGTAAATTCCGGGAATTCCGAAGCGACCAGCAGTCTGAATAGCAGCCTGTGAATTCGTGTCGCAGACGGCTACGACCTGTACACCGTTGATTTTGCTTAGATTGGGCAGATGTTGCTTATTAGCAAAATTTCCAGCTCCGAAGATCCCAACTCGGATCGGTTCGTCAGGATTGTTCGGCATTTACAGCTTGAAGGAGGGCACGTATATATCCGTAAGTATAAGCAAAACCAACCTGCAAAGGCTCCGATCCAGAAATTCCAGGAACATGATCAGGCATGATCATATACTGATAGTCTACTTTCTTTAGCGTTCGAAGAACTTGGAGCATGTCCACATCACCCTCATCCGGAAAGACTTCAACGAAGTTTCCCAACCCTCCTTTGATGTTACGAAAATGGATATTGAAGATCTTTTTTCGTTTACCAAAGTAACGGATAGCATCAAATATTTGTTCACCTGGACATTCTAGCGCTTCAGAAAAGCAGCCAATACAGAGGTTCAAACCATTATAGGGGCTATCGTAGAGCTCAATCAGCTTCTTGAAACCGTTGACCATACCTAGAACCCGAGAAACTCCACGATACTCAACGCCATATCCGATACCAGGATCCGATGGGTGACAAGCCATTTGAATTTTATACTCCTCGGCTACCGGGATGATGTTCTGCAACCAGTGGTCGATACGCTCCCACATGGTGTCCTCGTCCGCCCTTCCACCCTCGAATGTACCCAGGGACTGGTTCAGTTTCTCAATCTCGAATGAAGAAAGCTTGGCACCTCCACGTCCGTAACGAGGCTCAGTACGTAGATGGCCCAGCAAAGTCACGTTGTAGTTGAGGCCACGCAGCCCAGCTTCAGCAGCCATACGTACGGTCTCGCACATACGTTCCATTTGACGGTCACGCTCATCGCTAGGCCCCAGAAAGATTGCTCCAGCCTCGTTCTCCAATGCGCTCTGCGATCCCAACGGGAGGTGGATCATCTCGAGATCTATACCGTAACGATCGAACCGGTCACGCAATGCTTTCAATGAGTCTGCAGTCCATTCCGGCCATAGCTCTTTGGGGGTCTGATCCACGTGTTGTACGCCGAGCTGGGCAAGGACCTCGATATCAGCTTCATGACGACATCCAAACTGAGTTCCGAGGTACATTGAATAACCTCCTTAGAAACGGATCGCCTGTTCGAGCTGGGTTGGTGCAATCTGATGATGGCTGAAGACAGCTGTGGACTGGCCTTGCTCGATTTTTATGATCTGTGGAGACTCATGTCGTACGCCGTAGCGCTTGGCTATCTGATTAGAGAGTTTCCTCTGCTCGATGACATCAACCCAATAAACGGGCAAATCAAAGTTTGTATTATTCACTATTTGGGCAGTGGTCGCTGACAACGAACAAGCAGTCGAATGTTTGTACACGTAACAGTCTTTGGGCAAACTTGACTTTTTCTCTAACCTCTTAATCACCCCAAGCACCTTACTAGTTTATCGTACCATGTAAGTGGCCAAATTCCGCAGAACAAAAAGAGCAGTCACCATAAGAAAAAGATAACCCTACTGAAATATAGTTTCCTCAACAGTCGATGACACTTAAGATCAAACCATAGCAGATCATGAGTATCGTATAAATAATTATTATTACTATATTAATTAGTTATAATATATTCATGTGTTCCGGCTCATTTTAGATCTGCCGATAGAATGATTTTGCAGTATCCTTTGCAAACTAAATCGCAATTTGGCTTCCGGCAGCAGCACCAACCTCATATCAACCACTCGTTGTCTCTTAGGCTACATGCATTCGCCTAAATCAAGTTAGACGATCTGATCTCTCACAGCTTCCAAGACCTGTTCCTCAGCGTGATAGCTCGAACGAACAAATGGCCCGGATGAACAGGAAGTGAACCCTTTACTCAGAGCAACGTTGCGAAGACGATCAAACTCGTCAGGCCGCCAGAATCGTTTAACCCGCAACTGAGTACGACCAGGCTGGAGATACTGGCCAAGATTGAGAATGTCCACACCAACAAAACGCAGATCATCCATCGTCTCAATCACCTCATCTTCTTCCTCACCAAGCCCTAACATTAGGCTGGACTTGGTCATCACTTTTGAATTGAGTTCCTTCACAGACCGCAAGAAATAGAGCGATCGATCATAGTCGGAGTGCGAGCGCACCGCCGACGTCAAGCGACGAATGGTCTCCAAGTTGTGACCTATGATATCCGGCTGGCTTTTGACGAGCGTCCCGATACCAGATAGGCTGGTGGCTAGGTCTGGCCCGCATAGATCTGAGGGTAGTACCTCGATCCGGCAACTTGGAGCATATGCACGAATGGCATACACGGTTTCCGCCATCGCCTTGGCCCCACCATCCGGCAAGTCATCACGCGCCACCATAGTGACTACCACATGACGCAACCCCATCTGTTTTACAGACTCAGCCACCCGACGAGGCTCGTCCGCGTCGACAGTTCCGGGCAGACCCGTCGTAACCGCGCAAAAACGGCACCGGCGAGTGCAAACGTCGCCCAGTATCATGAAGGTAGCAGTGCCGTGCGTCCCCCAACACTCGTGTATGTTGGGGCAACGTGCCTCTTCGCATACAGTATGGAGCTTCTGTGAGCGAACAATTTCACGAGTCTCAAAATACTTTGGGTCAGACGACAATCGCACCCGCAGCCATTCAGGTTTTGGACTCATGAGTAGCACCATACTACAACAAGCCATGCAAACGGACCTCCCAACAGGAACCGATCACACTGACGCGAACTGTCGCCAAACCTTCTCTTTTTGGAAAGACCTGCCACGGCCTTTTTTCCTGCTCGCACCTATGGCAAACGCTACGGACACCGCCTTTCGGCGGATCGTGACCAACTGTAGCCGTCCGCACGCTGTCTATACTGAATTCGTTTCGGTCGCAGGCCTCTGCTCGCCCGGAGCTCCACGCCTAATGGTAGATCTGGAGTACGGCCACTCTGAGCGTCCGGTGATCGCTCAGTTTTTTGGCTCAGATCCGGAACAGTTCCACCGTTGCGCAACGCTAGCTGTAGACCTTGGGTTTGATGGAATAGACATTAACATGGGCTGTCCGGATCGATCAGTCCTTCGCCAGAAAGCTGGCGCTGCATTGATCCGTGACTCAAGACTAGCCATTGAGATCATCAAAGCTACTCGTGAGGGGGCACATGGACTACCAGTATCCGTAAAGACCCGAATCGGTCA
Source organism: uncultured Spirochaetaceae bacterium (assembly GCA_964618015.1). GTDB lineage: Bacteria > Spirochaetota > Spirochaetia > SZUA-6 > Bin103 > CATQHW01. Next base: position 33,606 of record CAZTZA010000003.1, read on the forward strand.
CGCCTCTGACACTGTTGAGGAATGGATTGGATGGCTGTTAACCGCGCTCCCATCAGCCATCGCCATCCATGCCCGAACTGTCAAGGAGCGCTCGGACGTCCCCGCACATTGGGACGCAGTTGAGCGTGCGTGTAAACTTGCTCATGGAAGTAACATACCCATCATCGGCAATGGTGATGTGCGTTCAGTAGCTCATGGCCGCGAGCTAACCGAACGCACCGGCGCCGACGGTGTAATGATCGGTCGAAGCGTGTTTGGCAACCCATGGATATTCTCAGATAGCGGACGCCCAAACGACTTGACGATAGTGGTAGCGGCAATGCTCACTCATGCGATCCTTTACGACTTGCTATTTGCCGGCCGAAAAAATTTCGTTGACCTGAGGCGTCACTTCAAAGCTTATGTCGGCGGTTTTACCGGTGCCAAAAAGCTCCGTATCGAACTGATGGAAACCAAGAATATCGCTGCGGTGGAGCGTATCGCTGAGACCGTAATCGGCACTGAACAAGTTCAACGAGCCCACGATCGCGCACACCTTCTTGCAGCCGATACGGCCCATCAACCGATTAACTCTTCTTGAGTGGCTTCATACCAAGCACGGGAACAGATCACATTTCTCTTGACAGACACAAAGTGTCCAGACAATGAGTTAATGATTTCACGAGGTAATTTTCAGGGTCCTTGTCCGACCCATCTAGCTGAGTTGACTGTAAAAACAGCAGATGGGTAATCTAACGGCAACATTTATATCCGAAACAGGAGTTCCTTCTATGGCATTTGAAGTTCCGCCGCTGGCGTATCCCTACGACGCGCTCGAGCCACACATTGACGAGCAAACAATGCGCATTCACCACGATAAGCACCATGACGCCTATGTCGGAAAGCTTAACGACGCGATAGCCGGAACCGACCTGGCTAATATGTCGATCGAAACAATTCTACAGGACCTTGGATCTGTCCCAGAAGCTAAGAGAACAGCCGTTCAGAATCAGGGTGGCGGCCATGCCAACCATGCTTTGTTCTGGACCGTCATTGGGCCAAACGGTGGTGGCACTCCCTCAGGTTCGCTGTCTATTGCGATCGACTCCGCATTTGGTAGTTTCGATGGATTTAAGGCATCTTTTACCGACGCAGCTACCACACGTTTCGGTTCTGGTTGGGCATGGCTTGTGGTGCAAGGTAGCAGCCTTGCCGTATGTAGCACTGCTAACCAGGATACCCCTCTATCGCAAGGTGATACTCCGATACTGGGGATTGATGTCTGGGAGCATGCTTACTATCTAAACTATCAAAACCGTCGCCCTGATTACATCGAAGCTTTCTACAACGTTATCGACTGGGCAGCAGTAGGAGATCGCTACGAAAGAGCAATAAACTGAGGTAGCCAGCTGAGCAACCTAAACAACAGCAAGACAGAAAACGTAGTAATCATTGGATCTGGACCAGCAGGGCACACG
>CAZTZA010000003.1:35072-38841 GCA_964618015.1 uncultured Spirochaetaceae bacterium
ACACGGCGGCTATCTACGCCGGTCGAGCCCTGCTGGAACCTCTATTGTTTGAAGGGTTTATGGCTGGCGGTGTAGCCGCTGGGGGCCAACTTACAACCACTACAGACGTCGAGAATTACCCTGGGTTCCCGACTGGAATCGGCGGTGTTGAACTAACCGATCTCTATCGCCAACAATCAATTAACTGCGGTGCACGAATAGAGACAGCAACCGTAGAAAGCGTCAACCTTAACGATCGCCCGTTTACAGTAGATACGGGCGACCAACTAGTTAATGCACGAACCCTGATTATTGCTACCGGCGCCACCGCTAAGCGGCTGCACGTGCCAGGTGTTGACCTGCTCTGGCAGAAAGGTATCTCAGCTTGTGCAGTCTGCGATGGAGCATTACCCCTGTTCCGCAACAAGCCGTTGGTAGTTGTGGGTGGTGGTGATACTGCATGCGAAGAGTCATTGTTCCTGACTCGCTACGGATCTTCGGTAACCATGATAGTACGTCGTGACGTAATGCGCGCTTCTAAGACGATGCAGCACCGAGTTCTGGCTAACGAGAAAATCCGCATCGCTTGGCAGACGGAGCTAGTTGCGGTGCTTGGCGACCCGCTGGTGTCAGCTGTTTGCGTCCGTGACAACCTATCAGGCGAGGAGCGCAAGCTTGAATCCAGCGGGCTTTTCTTTGCCATCGGCCACAAACCGAACACGGACTTCTTAAATGGCCAACTCCACACCGATGAAACTGGATATGTACTTACCTCTGGAGATAGCACGGTTACTAACGTGCCAGGGGTATTTGCCTGCGGTGATGTACAAGACAAAGTCTACCGCCAGGCAGTTACTGCTGCAGGAACAGGATGCATGGCAGCCCTCGAAGCTGAGCGTTTCCTAGATGAGCACGGATAACCAAGCACCCCATTTTTAGGCCGAGTCAATCAGGTAGAGTCATTCACATGTAGACTTAGCCTAGTCTCAGCGTTCCCCGGTTTATTTTCTCTGGGTGATGACACGATTACCAAGATGTTAGATCACTAACACCTCACTCAGAAGATTCTCGAAACCCTGTCGCAAAAGATGCGCCGAGCATCAAAAGACTCACAATTGCAGCAACACGTTTCTCCAGAGAAAGATAAACCGCGAGCGGCTCAAGTACGGCCATGATCTTTAGCGTTCTCACCTGTGTCGACAGTAACTATGCATAGATGTTTGAATCGTCATTCTTCGATCCGGTGACGTCAAAGGGTGGATTAAATATCCATTAAGAACATCATAGTATCTCTTCTGGTCCCACCCACGCCGTGCTCCAGCGTGGACTATTAAACAGTCATGAATTCAGAATATGTGCTGCAATCAAAAGTATTCAGGGAGGACCTCCGTTGGGTTGGTGAACACTGGGTGTGCGTACTCAAAGACAGCAGCTCCTCCGAGGAGACCGCTCGCATAAGCCTCTACAACACTTACGAAAGCCCATCCGGTGAGGGAGTCGTTGCCTACGTATCAATATGCTCCGGATCCTGTGCGCCTCTTTTAGGAGTGTTTACCGATAACAGAAATCTTTCTAGCTGGATCCATAAAGCTTGGAGTGGCGGTCGTGAAAGAGTGTTCCATCAACCTCTCGTCGTCTACGACGCACAGTTCGTGCGAGGCGAGTATTCCCGTGAAAACCGTTCTTGGTTGATCGAGAATATCAGTATAAAAATAGAGGCTACCTGGAAAAATTTTGAAGCTCCCGTCGTCTCCTACCGCGGAGACGACGCGAATGTGTACGCACAACGCTCCTTATTCAACGTCCTGTTGTTTGCCTGTAACGCCGAGGTCCAATTAAACGGAACCCGTGTCGAAGGGTCCCCCTACCTGCACAACCAATGGAAGTCAGTCATCGGAGGTAATGATCGGAGCTCTTGTGTAATTGCTCTGGCAGAAACATTTATTACTCCCAATCGTAATATCCATATAAATTAAGAATACCACGGTGCACATAGCAGCCTACCTGAGCCACAGATCAGAAGGCTGATCGAACACTTTTGCTATAGACGTCTTAATGACCAGAACACGCATTCCGGAAACATCGGGGCTGATAATGGCTGATGTACGGCGAGTAGCCAAAGAAGTTGATCCATCGTCAACAGCCAAGCGCTATACATCACACCCATGCGGATGCGGACTTGATAGGCGTGACTAGGAGACGTATGCTAGGGGTGTGCAATGCCAAACTGAGTCGTTCGCAAGATATTGCTGCTGAACTCTGTTGATTATTTATTGAATATGGATTTCAAAGCCCGTCCAGCACCAGAATCGCGACAGACTCGAGTGTTCTACGATGCCCCTTCCTACTCTGCCTTTCCTCATGTCATCCGAATGGAAAATGTCGAGCTACTCATCGCCTTCCGCCAAGCACCGATGGGAGAAGGGATAAGGCACACCCACCCTCGTTCAATTATCACTTTGATCCGATCATATGATTTAGGGGAGAGCTGGCAAATCGATGCAGCATCCCAAATGGGAGCTGGAGGTGGACAGGAACTAGGGCTTATCTACCTTGGCGAAGGTAAGGTGGGCGGCGCTTTTGCAGCGCATGAAGTAGTGCTCTGGCACGAGACTGAACGAGTGAGCTTCCGTGATCCTCCCCGCAAAGAATATCCGTTTATTGGGGGTAGCCCTGACAGCTCTATACCCCCGTTTGCGTACAGTAACGTGGGCGCGTTCTGGTGCTGGAGCAATAATTATGGGCTAACCTGGCGCCTGGAGCATGCTATCCTGGTAGGAGATAAGGCACAGGCGTGTGCGCCACCGGTGCGTATGACTGATGGAACGCTTTTGATCCCGGCCTATACCCAGCTGAAGCACGCCCCAAATGCGACCATGCTCTACCCCGCCGAATCTGACCGCCTGATTTGCTCGTCTGTCCTCTATCGGTCTGCCGACGGCGGCGGCACATGGTCTGAAGCAACAGTGATGGCTATCCCCACCAAGGATACTCGCGACTATAACGAGCCAGCTTTGATAGAGGTTGCCCCTGGCCACCTAATTTGCTTACATCGAACTACGACCGGCGACCGAGAAGCACGAAGTCTGTTCTGGAAAAACGAATCTACCGACTCTGGCGTCACTTGGAGCGAGCCGATTCCCACGACCGTCCTGTCCGGTGCCTGTCCAAGACTCTTAAAGCTACGTGACGGACGCCTATTGCTGACTTACGGCCGACGCATGCCGCCAAATGGCATCTACGCATCTATCAGTGATGACAACGGAAGGAGTTGGGGGTCAACTAGCTGGCTAGTGCGTAAGACCCACGATCCGGCACTGAGTGATCACGGTTACACCTCGTCGATCCAGCTTGATGACACTCACATCTTTACCACTAGCTACGCACAATGGCGCGGAATTACCGGAATCACTGGGACATTCTGGAAATTACCTTGATACGATGCAACCTTCAGCTTGTATCGATTAGCTTTCTCTATTTATAACACTACCCGTTTTCCTGCTTCTGCCGAACGAAAAACGGCTATAGTTGCAGCTAACGTCTTGGTTGCATCCGCTACATCAGTTCGTGGCGTCTCCTGCCCACGCACGACTGCGCAAAAATGAGCACACTGAGCCGCATATGCGTCGAGAGCTATCGTACACATAGGTTCAGGCTGGATAGGGTAATGCCAGCCGATCTTTCCAGACGCCTGTCGCCAGAGTACTAGATCAGGGAATTCCAAGGACCCGCGCGTACCGATGAAACGGTGAGTGTTCTGGCCAGCAGTCGGAAACCGTGGGTTTTCACC
>CAZTZA010000003.1:38895-39400 GCA_964618015.1 uncultured Spirochaetaceae bacterium
GAGAAAACTACCAAGCGCGCCGCTATCAAAACGAACCAGAATTACTGCTGTGTCTTCTTTCTCAAATCCACGCGATGAGCTATCGGTCTCAGCACTGACTGACGCAATCTCCCCACAAATCACACGCAGACTGTCCAGCTCGTGAATGAGATTAGTGAGTACCGGGCCTGCCGGACGAAGCTTCCTGTACTCCGGTTGGAAGTAGCTGTCATCCTTGAAAACTGACCACTGTCCATTCACGCCTACTAACCGACCGAGCACGCCACAACGAACGACCTCCGAAGCACGTTGGATCACAGGATAGTATCGGCGATGGTGTCCTACTAGTACCAATGAACCGGTAGCTGCGGCTCTCTTGGCGATAAGTAGAGCCTCGTCACAGGTAGGGGCGATAGGTTTTTCGATGAGAACTGGTATTCCCGCATCCAAGGCAATTATTGAATCACGGAGATGGCACTGCGTCGGGGGTGCTATAATAAGCCCATCAGGCCGCTGCTCCTCGATT
>CAZTZA010000003.1:39410-67867 GCA_964618015.1 uncultured Spirochaetaceae bacterium
CGTCGTACCGCCTTACAGCCTGTGCATCAGCGACCCGTTGCGCTGCAGGATCGGGGTCAGCAATTCCAACGAGATAGCTTTCTGCTGAAGTACTGATAGCCATAATATGACGCCGACCCATTATGCCAGCACCGACAACAGCTAATTTAAGATTTTCCATATAGTTATCTAATATCTGTTAGAATCAACTAACCTTAGATTCATTGGCAAACATCTTTCCGTAGCCAAATCCGTCAAATCTAACTATTGGTCACGCTTGAGAGTCCGGAATTGCCATGCGGACATATTGCTCAGCAGGAGCATCGCAAGCACGCATTAAATTTACCATATGACCGATAAGTGTTTGCTCAATCGTGGTGTCATTAAGAGGTGTGGTCTGTTCTGGGTCGGCCTCCAAGTCGAACAGCAGATGACCCGCTGGATGATCTGGGTCAGGAAACTGAGGCAGCCACTTACGAGACATAAACATTCCGCGGTAGTGGTCCGGGTTACCTCGAGGAATGCGCAGGAGCGGTTGCCCTTTTGTAAATGAAAGCGGCGGCGAAAGCTGTGCGTTCTCTATACTTTCATATCCTCCCAACAGACTCGACTCACCAATTGTAGTAGGCATGAGGGTGTAAGCATCAGCCCCTGGAACATCGCAATCTGGCGCCCGCAAATAGACATAGCGACCATCGGTCACGTTAATGTGCTGGTCAAAGTAGCCAAAAATCGCTGCGTTGCGAACGGGTGAGTCTTCACCGATCACTCCAGCAAGGTCTTTGCCTATCATCGATTCTGTTGATTCCAATCCGAAAAACTTTAATAACGTTGGGCCAAGATCGATCGCCGGTTGAACCAACGAGCCTCGTCGTTCGCCAGCCGCGTCCGGGCTCCGGGGATCCCACAAAAAGAACGGTGTGTGGCTAATCTGTTCGTACAGTGGCATATAGTTCTTTGCCCAGGAGTTGTGCTCTCCGAGTAAGAACCCATGATCCGTCCATAACATCAGCATCGTGTCTTCCCACAAATTGTAACGGTCAAAAGCATCAAGAATATCGCCAAGCGACCGATCGCACTTGCTTAGTAAAGCAGCATAATTACGTCGCGCTTCCTCTACTACCTCAGGTGGATCATCGACCGCCTTGTAGGATGGCCAGTCAAACATCGGCCCGGTGTAGTCACTAGGATAGAGATCACGGTAACTCCGGTGTACCGTAAACGGTTCGTGAGGATCGAAGCACTCTACCTGTAAAAACCAGTTGTCCTCGGCATGATTACGATCCAGAAAGCGGCACGCAGACTCGAACGTCTGACTTTGAGAATACTGACTGTCACTGACCGTATGTTGGCGGTTAATCCAGTCTGCCCGATTACTCTTGGGGTTAATATTGGATGGAATCTCTGGATCCTTGACTTGACCGATCCAAGAATCGCCTTCCTGACCTCGAAAAAATTCCCATGAGGAGTAACGGTTATGGTAAGTCGCTCCGCCGTCCTCCCAGTAGTGCCAATGATCAGATGCCAAGTGGGTATATACCCCGCTATCAGACAGCATCTGCGGAACTGAATCATCAAACGGTTGAAGGGGACCCCACGGGCAATGAAGAAAATTTGGTCGGCCAGTATGCAGGTCTCGACGAGCTGGCATGCATGGCATCGAGCATACGTACGAACCGTCTAACGTTACTGCACGGCTGGCTAAACGGCGGAAGTTGGGGGTATTCGTCCAGTCACAACCATATGGCTCGAGCATATGACGATTAAGAGAATCGAACATAACCATAACTGCTTTCATACCATCAACTGTAGCACGTTAATAAGATCCCGTATGATCTCAGATCATCCGACTGCCACGTGCAGTGTCTACACAGACGTCTAGTCATTTTCCCCATGGCTGGAGATAGAGTCCGCGACGTTACCATGGCCTGCCCGAAAGGGTAGATTGAGAGAAGTTACCGTCTATCTTCTTTTCTGTGATCTTGCCCTTCGTTTCTGGATCATGATGGCATGATCCTCAGATGAGCCGTCATGGCGAGTCCCAAACCACTTGTCCAAAGGAAGGTCCGAGTTGCCAAAGTTCACAGTGAAAAATCGATGGTGGAGATGATGAAAGTAGTCAGAGCCTCGGCCCCATAGCCCGTAATCCGGCGCATCCCGTTCCTCTCCGTTTTGAGTCTTGACAATGCGATGAAATCCTCCATGACCGTTTGCAGGAGAAATACCAGACCTTAATAACATGAAGAGCACAAGAATCGGATGCCCGGGTAATAACCAGAAGATCAGTACATCCGAAAAGAAAATCAGATGCTCTACGGGATGCATCGAGAGCCCCGACCACGGTGCGAAGTTGACGTTCCGGTGATGCACGTGATGTACAGTGCGATAGAGTGGCTTCCAGTGAATGAGCCGGTGAGTAAAGTAGAAGTGTAACTTGTGATAATGAACCAAAATCAGAAGGATTACCACAAATAGGACCGGGCTGGTTTGGAAGTTGATGAAGGGCATCAACCCATTAGCATACCCCCACAACATGAAAACCTCGTACCCTGTCCATACGACGCATCCGCCGGCAATACTCCAGAACATATTGTCCCATGTCTGGTTTCCGAATAAAAACCTACTGTCCTTAGTAGCTGGCCACCTATTCGTGTACTTGTACTTCTTATCCTGAGTCTTTCGAACGTTTAGACGCCAATGAAGCCTACCAGCGTAGACCATTAGCAACGCAACATTTCGAAGAAAAATAAGTACTACTGGCCCGACCTTGGGGGTTTGCATCTGATCAAGGTTGGGAGTTAGAAAATACCAAACAACGACCGCGAGAACAGTCATCTTTAAGACATAGAAGATGTGTTCAGAAAAGAGCCACTGCAAAATGGCTTTTGGATTGAACGGCAAGCGAAATGGTGGCGTCGGACCAGGCAGGCCTTTGGGCTTCCACTCCCCACGCGCATCCCTTTTACCTTGAACAATATCTACCATTTATTTCCTTTCCTCCTAACCCGGAACCACCTGTGCCGTTGCTATAGGCAACGCAGTCTCACAGATCGAGCACCTGCTGAAGACAGGCGTTGAGATCGTTGCATAAATGAGATCACGATATTTACTTGTATTCACATAACTATCATTAAAATAAACATGGAGTTCGAGGTGCACCTCGGACGGCGACCTATTCATGGACGTACATCTACATAGCCTGCCCCACGAGCCCCAGCTTCACCCCGAACCAGATAAACAGGAATGGGGTGCTTATCGACATCGACCCAGGAGGTATCGGTACTGCAATATCGTATCGTATAACCAGCTCTTCGGCGCTTAGTTCGGTTAACCCCACTACCGTGCAACAAAAAAGAGTCGTGAAGAGATATAGCACCAGCTGGCATGGAAAGGGTGACCCGTGACTCCTCCATTGAGGGACTAACAATCACCTTCTTCGATAGCATGTCGTCAGCTGTATCCGCGGATACAGTCTCATATGCTTGGTAGCCGATATGCGAGCGGGGGATAACCTGTAATGCAGAATTTTCCGCGTCAGCGTCATCTATAGCTAACCACGCAGTTACGATGTCCGTCCCGTGAACGCTTGGCCAATAATTGTTATCCTGATGCCAATCTACTTTGCCAGTTCCATGTGGTGGTTTAATAAATACGCTGGAGTAGACCAGGATCAAATTGGATCCAAGTACAGCAGAGACAGCATCAAGCAAACCTGGGTGCCGGCAAATATCTAACCAATGGTTGCTTTGAGTATGCGGTTCAAGCAGATAATTCTGCTTCTCAATTATACCGGACCTGATTGATTGTTCGAGTAATTTACGATTAGAAGCAATGGAGGCTGTATCGAAAACGGGAGGAAAAACACAATACCCCTCGCGTGCGAACTGGCCAACATCCCGATTCACAAACAGCCCGTCCAATCTATCTCCAACCACTGGATAACAAGCTACCTCAATCTGTAAGTATAGTCATCGATAGACTCGCTCAGAACTGCAAAGACCCATAGTATAATTATAATTATTAGAAGTTTTTATATATTAACCGAGAAGATTAATACGGAGTCTTTATATGGCAGGGAAAAATGTAAGATCCGCATCAAAATTTTCCATTGCAACAACGGCATCACCGCGAAGCCTTACATCAAAACTACGAGTTCTATGGCGAAGCGTGACAGTCGACTCGGCCAGTATAAAATCGATAAAGATCTGTCTATTTACCTTTGGACGAGATATTAAGAGATGTCCATCTGTCCTAACAGGCTGTTCGTCGATGCCGGTTACCTTCACGTTGTCGCTAACCCAATCTGGCATCCGCACCCAGAGCGGCCCTGCTCGCTTTACACGGATACTGAGTCCGCTTTGCGTATAGGGTGATTCTATTGCAATGTCGGACGTCTCGTGGTCAAACAGCATATTTACTCGATGACCATCATCTCCGAAAGTCGAGACGAGCAGGAAAGCCTCGCAAAGTGAAGCAACTGCTCCGCCAACGATATCCATGTTGAAGCTAACGCGTACCCCGTCGAGAGTCTTGTGACCATAGGGTGCCGGAAACCCAAACGCACCAAGGTGGCGATTAGCGATATCATTTAGCCCATCGTCGTTGTTTGGATTAGGCGGCTCAGAGATGAAGGAAACGTCTCTCAACTGAGATGGCAAGAAGTGTCCCCTCAAAATTCTTTCAGCATCCTGGTAATATTTGTCCTGACCCCATTTTCCAAGGATTAAGGCGGTCTCGACAATATCTCCGGTATTGTTAATCTCGCCGCGATCAGGGTCAGCATCCTCTCGACTGCTCTCAATTACCCAGCCGATCTCGTCACGGATCTGCCAGAGCCCTTTATCGTAGAAAGACCTGACCCTGTTCATTATGCCAGAGTCTCTGGTCAGATCTGCATACTGCGCTAATGATGACATCAAGCATGTCGTAGAGTGAGTGTGGTTACCCAAAACCTGTCGGTTATAGGAGCCGTCTGGCGGAAAACACTCTGTTAATGCCTTCTCTTTTAAGAGGGTAGCTAGTTGAAGCGCCGACCCGTAACCAGTAGTTCGATAGTATTTGACCAAAGGTCCAAGCGCACGCCCCAGACCGACCGCAAAAGTAGAATCATCGACTATGAGTTTATGCTGGTCTGCAAGACGTTGGTCCCATCCAATCTCCGGATTCCAGTGGTCAAGAATGGCATCGATGCTTGCCTCGGCTATTTGGCGCGCCGTTTCCGACTGACGGTAACGAACTAGGGCATATAGGGCATGGAATCCTTCCCGGATGTTATGTGTAAGGAAATTGCGTAAGGGACCATCAAGTTCAGCTCGATTCAACGGCAAGGCCACGGGACCACTGTAGGAAAAGAACGCTGCCTTTGTGTGTGCATCGATGCTGGCCTCATCGACATCTATCCCAAGCGCATCCTGTGCAGTCAGTAGGGCGTTTAGATGGCGCCCAGGAATGTGTGCTTCGGAGTGGTGAGCGCTGAAGCTAAGACTCGCGTCAGGCCAAACCGACGAGCCAAAGAAAGGAATACCGCTATCATCTGCGTTAAAGACGCTCTGCATCGTACGACATCCGAGCTCAATAGCAGCACGAATACTATCGACGTTAACTTCCGTAACACTAGGCATCATTACAACTATCCTTGTTTAGTTCATCCGCGCCAAACTGATGACACCTCAGCGGCAATTCGACAGCCTACCAAGTTCTATCGATGCACCACGATCCTGAGAATAAACACGGATTGCCATAACGTCTATCTAACGTATGTATGGAAAGCTATGAGACGGAACCCCATGGTTACCGATCCCTGGATTATTCTCCGTTGGCAAATCAGTCAGCGCACACAACCAGGGAAGCTACCTCCTATAACTGAAAGGAACTCTGGGCCTATCCCCTCTCCAGTGTAGTACGACCGGGCGCTCATGTAGGAAAGCGCTATGGCACGGCGCCAGAGGCTGGTTGAGTTAGGTGCTGTGTAATGGGGCAATAAAGCATGAAAAAACAATCCTCCGCCTGCTTTGAGTGGCGTGAGCACAAGCTCTTCCATCGAATAGCAGGTGTCGTCGATCACGTAGTCATCAGGAATTTTCCTGTGAGGAAGTGCCCCGTGTTTATGGGCTCCTGGAATAACAGCCATGCATCCGTTCTGCGGGGTCGCGTCGTCAAGCGCGAACCAACAAGAACATTCACTCATCGGGTTGATTGGCCAGTAAGGGGCGTCCTGATGCATACCTTTTGAGGAGCCGACATTCGGCGGCTTCATAAGCAGCGAGTTTCGATACATTTTTACGTCGGGTCCAAGTATTTGCGTGATGACGCTTACAATTTCCGGACCAGTTCCAAGCTCCCGAAATAGGTCATCATGCCTTACTAGTCCGTCTATCTTTCGTATTCCGTCACCTGGGTGGGCGACCCGATCCGTTCCTCTGCTCACACGTGGCTCGATCTGCATAATTAGGGAACCCGATTCACGGCCACCATGAGTGTATTCACGCGTACGCCTTTTAAGCGCTTCTACCCGTTCCGCACTGATTAACTCCTCGACAACTACATATCCGTCGCAGTGGTATTGAGCGAGCTGTTCTTCGGTCAGTGTCACCACTTTAACCTACACAAGCACTGCGAACCGCTAAAAGGTTTTCAGTTGGCGTTCCATAAGGAACCACGGCAGTCCCTACGATGAAGCCCGGCAAATCTTTCCCCTCTTCCACCAACTGTTGAGCAACGGTGAATACTTTGTCAGGAGTGGAGGACGCTACAAATTGGGGGGACATATTGCGGCGAACCGATCGAGACTGCTCGTGACATCGTGCCGACCACGCGGACCAGTCGGCAGAGAAGTCACACAAGAGATTGTTTGCGCCAGTTTCCAGTTGATCGCCTATGATCGGAGTCGTATCACCGCCGATAATAAGAGGCACGTGCTCAACACCCAGTTTATGGAAGTGATCAACGAGCACTTTGGTCGATGGCAAGACGTATTCTCGGTACATCTTGGGGGATAGCAACTCGGGAGAAGCCTGGGAATCAAACAGAACTACATCGGCACCTACATCGATATAGGCACTACCAAAGTCTTTAATTATATCAGTGCAATACGTTAAAAAATTTTTTGAAAATTCAGGGCTGTCCCAGCAGCAGAGGAAAAACTCTTCAGCTCCCATAAGACTGATCGCTAAAGAGAAGGGGCCTGATAGTGCGCCCCTTACCCACACTTCACTACCAAGTTCCTGCACTACTCTACGCGTCGCCTCAATGTTGATTGGCATACGTCCGTCTCGCAAAGGATTAGGAATCGTGCATCTGCCTAAATCTGTTGAAGTGTTGAACACATGGTCCCCTGGCCGAATACCCGGAATACTCATGTCATCACGCCCGTAGAACGTAACCCGGCAGCCAGCAGCCTCCGCCTCAACATTATATACATCAATCCCAATAGTGAGTGCATCTGGCTGAAGAGCAGAATACTCAGCGAATACAGCGCGTGCTAACAAATCCGCATCCCGTGACACCCTAGAAGGGGTATCGCCAAGAAAGAACGCCTTATGTTCGTAGACCGCAGGCAGAAAAAGTGGCCGTTGTTCACCTGTTGACTTACGATCACAGCTCAGCACCCTAAGCACCTCGTCTTTGTTTCTTCTCATAGAACACCCCTGGGGAAAAAAATCTTATCTCAAAATATGAAAAATCTCTTCGACGTTCAGGATACTACCTATACTAACAATCCATATCGGATTAACCAGAGCTATTGCAACCAATACCGATCAAATCAGCGTTAGGAACAACTGGGCGTTATTCCGATAATGGTTTATTGCCAAGCAGACTTGCACTGGCCTCTTGGATGGTTCCAAATTCTCCTATAGCAACTGCTGAGCAAAGTGCGGCCCCTACAGCTGCTTCTTCCGTAAAGGTACCAAAAACAGGCATATGACCGTCCCAACGGGAGAGCTCCTGCATGAGAACAGAATTGAGTCTCAACCCGTTGCCTGATCCTACCAAGATCTTCCGTTCTCCAGTGCCAAACAACACCGCTTCCCGATAGGCCTCGTATAGATTACGCGCGATGCCGTTCAATAGCGCTCTCGAAAGATTTCCTACAGTGAAATTGATAGCAGTGAGACCTTCAAAACTTGCGCTCGCAGCAGAATCACCAGGACTTCCATCAAATAGTGGCACACATCGGACGCCTCCCGCATCCTCACCCGCGGCATCGGCTTCAGCCACAATCCGCTCGAACACTACCCCCATATCATCAGACTTACCTGAAAACGAATCGCGTGTCCTCGTAGAAGAAATATTCAGTGCTTGAGTCAAAAATCCAAGTAGATACCGGACGGTGCGGCCTCCAACTTCGCCACCGGCCGTCAGCAGGTAGCCCCCCTGGATGAAAGGGCGCAGCTCCATTGAACCTCCTTCCATCGGTTCTTCAATAAAGACGCTCATCTGTCCACCGGTACCAATGTTAATTGCCACTGATTGAGTATGGTTAGCTACGGACCCAGCAAATGAACATTGATGATCACCTGAAGCAACTGCGACTGGCGTTCCAGGCGTTAGTCCTATATCGGTTGCAATGGGCGCTATGAGACCCCCAGCGATGCATGCTGCGTCCGCACAGGACGGCAGTATCGACTGGGGTAGTCCAAGTGATGCTATCAATTCCCTATTCCATTCATGCCCCAGAACATCGTATACACCCCATCCGTGCGCGTTGGTCGGATCAACAACATGAACACCTCCGGTAAGACAGTGAACCAAATAATCAGGCGCAGTTGCAGCGCAGGCACTCATCGGAAGGTCACCGTTTTGGAGAATCCAAAACAATAAGGCAGCGGTATGTTTGGGCCCTATAAGGCAACCAGTCTTTTCAAAGCGAAGGAGATCTCTCCCAACTCGGCGAGCGCCACCTAGCTCGGCAACCACATCGAGATAGGCAGGTGCTGCAGATGATAAATTTGACGGTTCTGTTAATCTCCGATCTTGCCAACTGATAAAGGGACCACAAGGTACGCGGTCAACCCCGAGCAACTGGCATCCGTGCTGCTGACCGGTTACCCCTATTCCATCGATACGCGGTCTACCTCTGATCCGGTCTACCGTTTTTCTTGCCAAGGAAATAGCGTCTGCGACCATACCGTCAAGACTCCACTCTGAGCGACCTTTATTGCGATCCGCTTCAGAAGTAGTCTCACGAGTGTTCGCAGCTGACTCAATTGCCAAGGCCTCTCGTCGTTGAGTATCTATTACAGCAGCAGTCAGACTAGTGGATCCCAAGTCGATAGATAGGAATCGTCCCACACGGCATGGCACGATATCTGGACCTAATTGTCAACGGCTAATTAATCCAGACCTTACCGAAAATATACTCTGTCCCCTTTCTATGTGACTTAACGAAATTCTCCCAAAAGGACAGATTGAAGCATCCCCTATCAAAAACCGTCGGTCCATGCATAGATCAAGCCACATCGTAAAACTAATCACCACATACAGGCCATACTCGGGTAGAGTTGGACTACTTCAGGATTGAACCCTGTGTGTATCGCAGGCATTTTTCTATGAATTTTTCAAGGAGGCCTTCAAGATGGATCTACGTTCTATCGGCACTACTGGGATCCGTGTCTCAGAGCTATGCTTAGGAGTCGCATTTCGTGGTTACCCGAATTTTGGTCGCACAGAAGCCGATTGCATCGCCACAATAGAAAGGGCGGTAGAACTTGGGATTAATTTCATCGACTGTGCGAATGTGTACGGCCGTGGGCGCAGTGAGAAGCTACTTGGAAAGACTCTCAAACGCCTCGGCAATCGTGACCAACTTGTGGTCACAACCAAAGTCGGTCAAGAAATGGACACATCCCCAGACCAGCGGGGCCTATCACGCAACTATATTCTGCGTGAGATAGATAACAGCCTACGCCGTTTACAACTGGAGTATGTAGATATCTACCTGCTACACCAACCCGACTCAACTGTTCCACTAGAGGAATCACTGGAAGCTATGGACCAGGTAGTTCGCCAAGGAAAAGCCCGTGAAATAGGGGTGAGCAATCACGCTGCCGGAGAGATTGTAGAATTGCTCTGGGCAGCGCAACGCGACCAACTAGCGAGACCATCGATACTGCAATATCAGTACAACCTATTACACAGGTGGCACACCGAATCGGATATCATCCCTTTATGCGACAAGCACCAACTCGGCCTAATGACCTACAGTCCACTCGCAATCGGCCTCCTCACTGGCCAATTCCGACTTGGGCACCCAATTTCATCGGACAGCTACTGGCATGACCACAATAACGCTGAACAGATTTTAACTCATGCCGAACCGATTGTGGCAGCCTTAGTGAGTATTGCGCAAAAAATTGGAAAAACGCCCGCGCAAGTTGCTATCGCCTGGATCCTCGCAAATCCCGCCGTGAGCGCACCAATTCTTGGTGCTGAGCTACCAATGCATGTCGACGAACTAGTGGGTGCAGTGGGCTGGACACTCCCCTCCGATTCAAAAAACCTTCTTAACAAAGTATCTCAGTGTGGAGGTCCATTTCAGTTAAGTTAACAGGCAACAGTCTAAAACAGCAGTCACGATGACTATCTTAACGGGACTAAAATTAGTCGCAATCACTACAGATCCTATTCGCGATACTAAGCAACAAAAGAAGTGACCAGTCACCATAGACTTGAATATGATCGCGACAATATCTTGTAGAATCCATCCAATTAGTTTCCCAAACCATACACATCGTGGAGCTATTAAAACTACTTACAAGGAAGTCATGAAATTCTTAAATAGACTCTCTCTCAAGCTTAACGATAAATTTATGCTTCAGAATATACATATAGGAAAATATTTTCTATTTTCCTATATGTATATTCAGACACGGCAATGTAGACAAAAAATCGTCCGTTTTCGGATAGCAATGGTACGCTTTGGCCCATTGCGAAGCCGTTCCTTCGCAATGGGAAATGCGTTGCATAACACGGCCTTGGATAATTGGTAAAACTCGCTTTTTAATTTGGAGTGTAAAAGTCTTCTGATTGTAATCCGATGGTATTCGACAACTATTGACACTAATCCGCGAAACAATTTTTCGAAGAATTCTTTCCATAGAAAAAACTATACAGGAAGCTAATGTCCCAACGGCCAATTGGTCCTACTGACGTCAAGGAACTACTGAAATCAATCCGTGACCTACGTGTAGCAGTGATCGGTGATTTCTACCTAGACATATATATATTCGTCGACTCGTCTGGATCGGAGCTTTCTGCCGAGACCTCCCTGCCGACTCAGGCGGTTTTTGAGCAACGCTGTTCGTTAGGAGGGGCCGGGAATGTAGCAACTAATCTGATTGCCCTTGGCTGCTCTGAAGTCCATGCATTCGGTGTAGTCGGAGATGATCCGTTTGGTACTGAAATGGTTCGAACCTTCAAGAACGCTGGGATTAATTCAGCCAACGTGTTAGTCCAAAATACAAATTGGCACACGGCTACCTATACCAAAGTCCTCGAAACCCATGGTAATAGTCATCACGAGTCAAACCGAATCGATTACGGTAACTTTAATCAGCTTCAACCAGAGTCGTCAGATTGGCTAATTACGCAACTCTCCAAATCGCTTAAAGGAGATAGCATCGATGCCGTCATAATTAATCAGCAGTCACGAAGCGGAATCCATACCAAACGCCTACGCCACAGCCTTCAAGAACTGATCCATTGTCACCCGAAGATGCTATGGGTAACCGACAGTAGAGACTTCACAACTGATTTCACTGATACAGTGCTCAAGCTTGATGCAACCAAAGCCAAAGAGTTAGTAGGATTCCATCCTAAGTCAGAAAATAATACAGTCCGTAGGTGGCAGAAACCATTTTTCATTACCCGTGGTGATCGTGGCTGCCTTGTTTGCGAAGCAACCGGTGTTGTCGAGTTGCCAGGGATAGTCTTCCATGGCGACATCGATCCAGTCGGCGCTGGCGACACGTTCGTTTCCGGTATTACCGCTGCTTTAGCAGTTGGTCGGTCACCGCGTTTAGCAGCGGCTTTCGGAAATTTAATCGCGGGAGTTACTATAAAAAAATTACAACAAACTGGCACGGCGACTCCGCTTGAAGTAATGGAGCTTGCGCGCAAAGCAAGCTATAAATAATGATGTCTGCAAGACAACCAGTATGTGAGAATTCCCCGCCGTAGCACGGTAGCACTCAATCTGCATTGGGTGATCCGAAAATAGAACCTTGTATCTACTCTGAGAAAAATAAATAGCGTATGACACAGTCACACTATCTCGGATCAACTCCGCTCAATTTGTTTACCGCAAGACGACTATTCCTATATGAAGGTACTTAGACGGCAAGAAATCCTCCGTCTACGGGAACAACGGCTCCATGGACCATGTCCGCTAAATCGCTAAGCAGATAAGCAACGGTATGAGCAACGTCTATAGGCTGGGCAAATCGACCACGTGGGATACGAGCCATCATTAACTCCTGTTTTTCAGGGTCGCTCCATGCCGTCTCTGCCATTGGCGTCAAGGTGACCGTAGGACTGACGGCATTCACTCGAATATTGTGCGGTCCTAATTCCAGCGCCATTACACGGGTTAACTGGTCCACAGCACCCTTCGCCGCACAGTACGCCGCGTGGTCAGCTATCCCCCGCATTGATGCCTGACTCGATAGGTTGACAACCGACCCACCATTACGAGCAATCATGCCGCGTGCAATTACCTGTGTCACAATAAGAATTGCCCGAACATTGATCGCGATTGTCTCATCAAAGGCATCGACAGTCGTGTCCAGGAAGGGCTGCGGGATAGATATACCAGCGTTGTTAACTAACAAGTCAATCTCGCCAGCCTGTTCAGCACAACGCTGTGCATCCTGTGCATCCCTCAAATCTGCCACGATCGTTTTGCAACCTGATTCGGCTTGGAGCTCTTCTAGATCTACTGCCGTACGACTCAGTGCCGTGACTTGCGCTCCGAGCTCGCTCAATAGTCGAGCAATATGACGTCCAATCCCCTTTCCGGCACCTGTTACCAACGCGCGTTTGTCACGAAAATCAATTTTCATGGACATCAACCTGTTTCAAGATCGATCTGTACCTTAACGCTCGTCGGAGGCATAGCACATGCGTAATCGAACGCACTCACACTCTGATGGAAGGAGAAAGTGTCAGTGATGAGAGGTTTGACGTCAATATGACCACTCGACATCAGCGATAGCGCTCGAGAATAGACGTGGGCGTAACGAAATACGGTTTCAATCCGCGCCTCCTTGACCTGAGCAGCAACCACGTCAAATGCGACCGGTTTCCCCGGCATGCCGACTAAAACCAACCTTCCCCCAGGTGCCAGTGGTTCAAATATACCTTCAGCAGCCACTGAGTTTCCGCTGCATTCGAAGACGATGTCTGCTCCCCAGCCTTCGGTAAGATCAGCGACGACTGCTGATAATACTTCGTTCTCGGGATCCACCGTGGTTATAGGGCCCAGCGAAGCAGCTATTTCTCTCTTGGATTGTACTGGGTCAGCGATTACGATACGACTACATCCACTAGCCAACGCTGATAACGCTGTTACCATCCCAATCGGCCCGGCGCCGATTACTACAGCAATATCCCCTGGACAGACTCGAGCCTTATTAGCTGCGTGCATCCCCACAGCCAGCGGTTCAACCATGGCCGCCTCATCGAATCCGATGTTGTCAGCAATCCTGAAGGTAAACGCGGCTGGATGGACGACCGACGGCCGAAGCACGCCATGCACAGGCGGTGTTGCCCAGAATCGCACCGCAGGATCAAGATTGTAGATTCCCAGTCGGGAAGCTTTACTTGAAGCATTGGGAATCCCTGGCTCCATGGTAACACGATCACCGACATGTAGGTGATGTACCCCCGCACCAACCTCGATCACGACGCCAGAGGCCTCGTGGCCGAGAATCATAGGCTCTTCGACCACGAATGGACCAATCCGCCCATGCTGGTAATAGTGCATATCGCTACCACAAATCCCAACGGTGCTAATCGCGATACGTACATCGTCCCGAGTCAGCGGCTCATCCATTTCGATCTCACGTAATGCTATTTGCCGTTTCCTCTCCAGTATTAAAGCTTGCATAGAATTCTCCCCTGAAGGATAGAACTGCTCAGTTACTACCTTTGAATATCGACTCAGCTACGATGATCGTTGACCTATATACAGAACACATGTATCCGTAAGTATATCATGCTCCATCCAACCGATACGGAACGTCAGTTTTGGGAAAAAAATGGCTATCTTTTCCTGGAAAAAGCTGTGACCGGTGCCGAGCTGACCAACCTCAAGCAAGCGTTCGATCGCTGCGCACGCAGGGAGAAACCCGCATGGCTCTCAGGCATCGCCAGAGGAGATCGACCGGCAGGATACTTTGATATTCCGAATGCGCTCGAGCAGGATGATGCGTTTATTGACCTGATCGACCACCCTTCTTGGTACCCCTATCTGATGGACTTTACGGACAGTGAACTACTCTTGTTAGCTCCCCAGATTAGGACGCTTCCTGCACAGCCAGTCACCTACCTCCCCTGGCATGCAGACGTACCACACACGAATCCGCTACATATGAAAGTACAAGTCTACATTGAAGATGTCCGTCCTGACGGCGGTGCATTCGGCTACGTGCCGGGAAGCCATAAACCTGATGTCGGCAAATGCCCAAATGTACAACCTCCAGAGACCATGCCCGGTTGCAAGGTCTTTGATGGCAAGGCGGGAGATGCGATCTTATTCAATTCCTACGGATGGCACACTTCAATGATTAATAAGACCCGTGAAGCACGGAAGTCGATTATCCTCATCTATGAAAAATGGAATGAGTTAAAGATAACTAAGAGAGAAACCTATAGCGCCGTTGCGAACAAGTGCACGACATCAAAACGCCGTAAGCTACTTGGCTTGGAACCTATGAGAAGCTCTTCATGATTGATGCTCATGTCCACGTCTTTGCCAAAGTTTCACGAGAATTTCCGCGTGAAGCACACGATATCATGCCTGCCGACCGGGAAGAAAACGTCGAAAACCTCCTGCAGACGATGGACACCTATGATATTAATCAAGCAACATTGGTACAGATTGGCGGAAAGTCACTTAAAACCCACGCTTATCTCCGTCACTGCCTGAAAAGTTACCCTAATAAATTCAAAGGGATAGGTCTGGTGCCGAACCCGCAACACCCAGAAGACCATATGGACCGGCTCGCTGAAGACGGCAGCGTTGTTGGATTCAGACTACACGAGATTGGAGGACCGAAAGATCCGTTATCGCCGATAGATGTACGAACCTTCAGAACATATCCGGTATGGAAACATGCAGCCGAAAGGAACTATATCGTCTGGCTTTACCCGCGAGCATCTGAAGCACACCTGTGTGCATGGTTATTGGACGCTTTTCCCGAATTGACGGTGGTATTCAATCACCTCATGATCTGTCCTGCAACGGGGTCTCTGACGCACGACAGAAAGGGAAGGCCAAGAATGCCTCATGCCTATAAGGGCGACACGCCGCCGACAAAACACAACACGCTCGGCCTTAATCAGTACCCTAACGTGTGCATAAGTCTATCTGGACAATACGCCTTTAGCGAAGAGCCGTACCCGTACCGTGACTTACAGAGCTGGCACGAGATGCTATTGGAGTATTTTGGAGCTGATCGTTGCATGTGGGCAACGGACTTCCCGTGGATTCAGGAAGATCCGGGTTATGGGAAACTCACCCACGTACTTGACGAATTACTACCAGATATATCTGCTAAAGATCGTAATCTGATTAAGGGACAGACTGCACGAGAAATCGAGAGGCGCGAGTCCAAGAATAACCTCAGAACCTAAACCACATATCAGACATGTAACCGCTCTCTGAATACGTCCTCGAAGCGATTTTCTGATGGATGCATCGAATAATTCGTCAGATTTCCTAGGACTGCTTCCTGCACACTATCGGAAAATATATAGTCGACTCTGCTAGCGCATGGCCTATTTTCGTGTGTTACGAGTCTTACCTGACTGATTGCTATCCGGACACGCCTCTCAATCTAACGGCTTGGCCGCTATGAGAAACGCAATGAACTGTCACGCCAACAGAACCGTTCCACGAAAAACCACATTACGAGTTCTCTATGTCGCAGAGATAAGTTAGAAGAAGTCCTTGGACCCCTCTTGTTGAGCTTCAGCGGATCGCTTAGTGAGCCATTCCTCGAACTCAAAAGGATCCTGTAAGGTGACAAAGCCACGCATTTGAGCATGGCCAATGCCACAAAGCTGGGCACAAGCAATCTCATATTTACCTGTTTCTGTCGCAGTAAAACTCAACGGGATTACCAACCCGGGCACTGCGTCCTGCTTCACGCGCAGCACTGGGATAAAGAAGCTATGTACCACATCCAAGCTGGATAACTCGATCACTACTGGTTGTTCAATCGGAAGGTTAAGCTGATTGTTAGTCATAACGTCGTCTTTTCCGAACAGGTCATCGCGATCAAGACCAATATGGTTATTTTCTTGTGGTCGAACTAGATCAGGGTCGGTACGACCGAATACGCCATCCGGTCCCGCGTAGTGAATATTCCATTGGAACTGCTGGGAAATGACTCTAACTCGCATCGCTTCAGAGGGCTCAGGAACTTGCGCTACGGCACTGGCCCAGAAGGGTATCGATAAGCCAAACAAGAGCACCAACTCGATCACGACGATCGCTCCTTCAAAATAGCTGGATGCATGACTGCGCACACCACGAGGATCGGCGTTAGGATTCCTGCGTCGACGAAACCGCACCATCGTGTAGATAAATATCGCTCCCCAGCCGATAAAAAGCACGAACATCAGTACATGCACCCACCCGATGATCTCGTCTATACGGTAGCCGTGTGCAGAAATGTCGATAGGTAAGCCCATCGCCTGTGCGAACTTATCCATGAGTCCCCTCCGCTACAGTCGCACTCTGCGCACCTCGCTCGTTTGACCTATTGGAGCGTCTCAACATGACAACCACAAATAGCACAACACCAACTAACACAAAAACAATTACAGCCACCAGAAGCACCACAGCAGCAGTCAATCCCTTTGTAGCAGGTGAGTCAGGATCACCAAAACATACAGCACATGCACCTGCGAATCGCGGTAATAGGAACAGCACTACGGCCACTAGTGACGATTGGATCAGTCGAAAAGACCAGCAATTCATAGATCCCGCCGTGGCAAGCAGGATATCACATGCCGCTCGGTAAAGATGAGTACCAAAACGCCCACAGACGATCCAATTCCCAGTATTACGGCCAAACTGCGTTCCAACCCAGAAGCCAAGAAAAATGACCATCCAGCAAATAAAGCGAGGAACACCCCAGCAAAGATGACAAAGACGACATGAAACACTTTGAGTGACATATTATCCTGAGTTACCTGGAAGCCATGTCTTGGATATTCAAAGAATTGCTAAAACTAAAGGATGTGAGAAGGAACAACACCAATAAAAAAATCCCGGTATAGATTAGAACAATATAGATCAGCTTCTTTTTATCGCTGAACAGATGCATAAACACGCCTGCCACTAATGTTCCCTTGAGTCCAGCGATAATCATCGCAAGTATGATACCGCCAGTTACGCCCAAGCTTATGCGGGTGGCAAGCACCGTTGCCACTGTCAGCACCATTAGCGAAACAAAGACAATGAGATACTGGCGTATGTGTTTTTCGACGTGCTGATCGGCCACCATCAACTCCTACGTAAATACCTCAGATCAGATACAAAACTGGAAATAAGAAAATCCAAACTAAATCTACAAAGTGCCAGTACAGCCCAGCGATCTCAATACGATTGGTCAGTCGCTCTGGGTCAGCCTGATACCAACGACGAGCGGTTGCTAAATGGTAAAGATTCACAGCCACACCAAGAAGAATATGTAGACCATGCAAACCAGTCATGGCGAAGTAGATTGCCAAAAAGTTATTCGTCTTGGGATAACGGTGATGCGAGAACTCCGCACCGTACTCGAATCCTTTTATTACAAGAAAAGCAACCGCTAGCGCAATCGTTATAGTGAAATAGACTCGAAACCTGCCAAACTGTTCTAACTTCAGCGATGCCCACGCCATCACCATGGTGACGCTAGATGTAATCAGAATAACTGTGTTAATGGTAGCTAACGGTATGTTGAGTAACTCGGACTGCACTGGCCAATCGCCGGCGGCGCCCACACGCAACAAGATGTAAGTTGAGAAGAATGCACCAAAAAGCAATACCTCTGAGGCTAAAAACAGCCAAATCCCGAGCTTTCCGTTGTAGAGCCGTGTCTCCGGGTGCTCAGCCGAGGTATATGGAATATCCATCAGGTCACTTGTGCCCTTGGATAGCTACTTCAGAGTCCGATCCAATCGTATCTGGGCTGTTCTGAGAAAGAAAACCCGCCTTGCTGCCCTCTGGACTATAGTCATACGGCTGGCGCGTTACAGTCAGTTTTTCTCGGAAGTTGACGTGAGGTAAGGGCGGCGAGGGTGCTACCCACTCCAGGGTTGTAGAATCCCATGGATTGTCGCCAGCGTCTTTTGGTTTTCTTAAGCTCATGATGAAATTTATGATGAAGAACACCTGTACAAGTCCTAACCCCCAAGCAGAGAAGGACATCAGCTTGTTGAGCCAGAGTACGTCAGCAGCATGAGCATAGACAGCACCGCCGTCGTATAGACGTCGTGACACGCCAGCCATCCCCTGAATGAACATCGGGAAGAATACTCCATTCATAAAGATCAGCGACGGCCAGAAGTGCCAATTAGCTAGTCGCTCGCTTAGACGACGACCAGTTACTTTAGGAAACCAGTAATAAATTCCAGCAAAGAGTCCAAACAGTGATCCAGGTGCTACTACATAGTGGAAGTGTCCAATTACGTAGTAAGTATCATGAAGATATATATCTGCAGTGGATAATCCGAGAGGCAACCCAGTCAAACCACCGATCCCGAACATTGGAATGAACGCTAGAGCAAACTTCATCGGAGCTGTGAAGCGAATGGAGCCACCCCATAATGAAAGAATCAGAGCAGTCAGAATGATTATCGACGGCACTGAGATAACCATAGTCGTAAATTGGAAGAACGAGTTAATCGCTGTTCCCATACCGGTTAGGAACATATGATGTGCCCAAACAATAAACGACATAAAGCCCATAAACAGTGCCGCATATACTAACGACTTGTATCCCCACAGGGGCTTACGAGTGTTGTTGGCAATCACTTCGGCAATGATCCCAAATGCTGGCAAAATCAGAACATAAACCTCTGGATGTGCAAGAAACCAAAACAGATGCTGCCAGAGTAGTGCACTACCACCGCCTGCGACCTGCAAGGGCTCACCGGAGACCACAAGACCAGTCGGCAGGAAGAAGCTTGTTCCTGCCAGTCGGTCTAGGAGCTGCATGACGCCGGCGGCTTCCAGCGGAGGAAATGCAAGCAGCAACAGAAACGATGTGATTAGCTGTGCCCATACGAAGAAAGGCATGCGCATATAGGAGAGGCCTGGGGCGCGAAGCTGTACAATGGTACAGATAATATTGATTGAACCGAGTAGCGATGAAGTAATTAAGAACATCATGGCTATCAGCCACCAAGTCTGTCCGACGGTCTCGATTACCGATAAAGGAGCGTAAGACGTCCATCCTGACTTAGCTGCACCCCCAGGTACAAAGAAGCTAGTTAACATTATTACGCCGCCAACGAAGTACACCCAGTAACTAGCCATATTGAGCTTCGGAAAGGCCATATCCGGAGCACCTACTTGCAAAGGCACAAAGTAGTTGCCGAAAGCACCTACCGCTAGAGGCACAACCCCCAGAAAAACCATGATCGTGCCGTGCATGGCACCAAGTTGGTTATAAAACTCGGGTGGGATGGCACCCGGTGCTGGCAAGTTAAGGAGCCCTCCTATTACCGGAAGCGGCTGCCCCGGATAGGCGAGGCTGTAGCGCATTAACATCACCAGGCAAAAGCCAAAAAACAAGAAAACTAACGCCGTTATCCCGTACTGAATACCTATGGTCTTATGATCAGTAGAAAATACGTACCTACGCCAAAATGGCTCTGGAAGATGGTGTTCGTGTTCGGCTTGGGCCACTCTTTATCAGCCTGGAGGTAATAGCACCACATCAAGTGTGGCTATCCCGCTCTCTGTGACGGTTACCTCTCGAGTTTGAGAACCAAGCAACTCGTGCCAAATCTCAACCTGGAAGGTGCCCGCAGGCAGGTTTGGAATACTGAAACTACCATCAGCGCCGGTAACAGCGGCGAACGGGTGGTCGAGAACTACACCGAATGCATTCATCCAAGGGTGAACGTCACACTTGATAGCGAATGGCACGTCTTCCACTTGGTCAAAAACTCGCTCGATTTCTGTCTGAAATGAGGGCATCGCCTGATTAAACTCTGTATTTACCTTAGTGAAGACGTGTACATTGTGCAGCGTGCCGTCAGGATTAAGAATCTTGACCGGTTGGCCAACCCTAGCAATCAATATGTGGGGACTGTAATTACAACCAGACTGGGTGAAGACCAGTTCCGATCCGTCGGACTCGAACTCTATGGGGGGCAGACCAGACTTAATCTGGATTAAAACATTCGCTAATCCCTGCGACTCGTCAAGCAGAAAAGCCTGCTCCGTCTTGGGATTTTCAGCGTTCTTTCCCGCACAGACCGGATCGGACTCCATATTAAGTGCCGCTGGCTCCCGCTTAGCCTCAGCTCCAAAGGTTATAGTCCCGCTGATGGTTGACTCGAATTTTTGATTGACCAAAGGAGAAGCTGGTGTTGCTTCTTTTTCCTTCACCGGTGAGGCAGGAGTAGAGGCCTCGACAGTATCATCAGGGCCATCAGAACCGCCACAGGCAGACAGAGTCAAAGCAACCAGAGCAATGACAGTGGATAACAGAGGGACAGGTAGCCAACTCGATCGTCTATGAGCAGGCGTCCGCAAATCGTTTACAGATAGGTCTTCGGTTAGGTGCACGTAGTATCCTCCGGAGGATTTAGGAACGTTAATAGGCTTAGAACGAACGTTTTCAGGTTCTAGTCGATCTGTCAACTTAGACTGATGCTTATCCAGCAGATATTTCCTAATAATTCATCAAATCGTAAAATAGGCCTGACGAAAAAGTTTATAATGACCTGTCAGCCAAAAACCATGTAGCAGTTCACGATTGATCAGGCCCTACTTGAATCAATTGCTTATAGCTGATCAAGATTCCCTTCCCAATTGTTCCATCCAGCGTTCGCGACGTTTCTCATAACCAGCCGCCAAATGGTGGCGAAACGGCAGAATCCTTTTCGGAACCTGGATACCTCGATATTCAGCTCGGCATAAATAGCAAACTGCCATCTCTGGCACCCGTCGATATAGAATCAGATCGATCAGAAACACCGCCGGCAGACTAATTCCGTAAGTGAATGGCACCAACACTGCCCCCACAACAACCACCGCTATTCCTAAGAACCGATTAAATGCGCGCTGACGATACAGGCGTGTCGATTTGCAGACAGCACACTCTCGGAGATCACGGTGCTGATCTGAGACCTCAACCGTGACCCGACAGATATTACATGCAACTTCAGCACCTACAACATACGATTGATTGGCATTTCCGCACTCAACGCACGTCCATCCAAGCAGCAGCTCACCTTCAGCCGCCTGACGACTCATAGAGCTAAACCGTATGCCAGTAGATCGAACCGGTAACTTGCCTCACCGATGATTGCGGCGCGCACCGCCACGTATAGCAAGCCAGTTGCCGCCTGCGTTGATTTGGCACGTAACGCTTCCCCAGCCAAATAACAGATAACCAATGGCAAAATCGTTCCGAAGAAAAGGGCAATCCAGATGAACATCCCGTCTATACTGAGAGCGAAATCCATAGCAGATCTCTCCATGCCAATCATGTTCACGCTACCGGAAGCAAGCACGCTTATGTCCCAGCCTAATCGCACTGCAAGGACAACTGCATATTCGAACATAGCCTTTCCCAGGAACCGGGTCGGCATCTTTTCGGCATTTAGGTAATGGTGGCCGAGCACCATCGTGTACATTGATCCTCCTAACGCAACCCCACCAACCGCCGTGGTGGCTACCGATGGAACTATCCCGGCTGATCCGGTTGGAACGCCAGATAGATAATCAAACAGAACAAACAATCCAACGACTGGTGAAACCGCTATAACAACCTGCGCCCCTGGTCGTTGTTGCCACACGTACGCCGCGGAAGAAAGCGCTACACCTAGCCAGACCATAGCTACCCAAGGCCTACTCATAGCAGCCTCGGGAACAATGGTGACCAAGAGAACGCCTAAACCAAGCACTACGGCACCCAGGCCTACACTGAAACGGAAAAAACCCTGGTCAATAGCATCACGCCAGTTCACCCACAGCCAAAGCGGGTAGAGCCCACCGAACGATAAAAAGACGAATGCGGAAAGTCGAAGCAGCATGCTCCGCTGACCTTACGAGTCGATGGTTTCCTGGCCGATGGTCAGGAGGTAGTCGCGTAGAACTCGAATTTGGTAGTCCGGATCGCCGCCTAGAATATCAGGAGGCGTTGCCTGTGGATAAAAAGTCGGCATGCGGGTGCCAGGCAGCAATGCCTGCGGATCCGCAATCCAGTCGATAATCCACTCCGGCTTTAGACGCTGGGCAGCTAGTGCAAAATCTGGTGCCCAGCGGTCAGCAGTACCACCTGGCGTTTGGCCGGCTTGAATGTGGCAGGTAGTACAGTTGAGGTAGTTCCGCGAGAACAACTTCTCGGCAGCTGCTAGTTCCGCAGCGGTAAGCGCTGGTTCTACACGGTCGACAAACGGATATTCCTCGTCGTCAAGAGTACTAAAATAGAGGGTCAAGTCGTTGATCTCGCTAGCGCTAAAACCAAAGGTTGGCATACGGGCTGCCAGCCAAGGACGGATCTCTGACGGCTGGTGTAAAAACTCGAAAAGCCAGTCCGACTTCACCTTAGCGCCTTCACCTATCAAATTCGGGGGAGCAAAGCCGACCGTCGCTGCCTCTGCCTCGGCTGCCCCCTTGTCTCGAAAGCGTTGCAGCCAAGCGGTAATAGTAGAAGCAATAGCTCCTCCTTCGTCTTCGATAATATGGCATCCTTGACAGTTATTTGTCCGAACTATCTGCTGCCCACGCTCAATTGCAAGGTTATCTGGGGTACGCGGAACGATACGTGTGAGCTCAGCATTTGACTCAGCAAATCCAGCAAGCGCAGTAACCACCGCCTCTGTCTGCTCGGCCGTAAAACCAAAATTAGGCATCCGCAACTTCTCATCAGGAGCCAATTCCTTGTGTGCATCGAAGGCTCGAGGATCGCTTAACTTTTGGGTCCACCATGCATATCGAGAGTGTTCGATATGGAGAAAACCAAAATCGAACTGATGGAGTGGCTTACGACCTATCGCAGTCAACTCAGTTCCTATGGGTTTAGCCCCTTCAAACCCAGGTATCTCATGACACCCAAAACAACCATACTGTCGGATTAAGCGCTCACCAGCAAAATTTAGCTTTTCACCCAAGCTCATAGCAGCCACTCTATCGCGAGCCACGCTATCAGTATTCGTCTTTACTAAGAAATCAAGTACGATTTGACCTACCAGCCGCTCGTCTACAGGCGGTATGCCGCTTTCCACATCATTACGGAAGTTCGACAAGTAAGCGGTAATGTCAGCCGCCTCTTGTTCATTAAGGCGCATATTAGGCATGCGCGTTTCCGTATGGTAACTCTTTGGATCACGCAACCAGTTATAGATCCAACGTTCGGTCGTTTTAGAACCCATGCCGGCAAAATTTGGTCCAAACTGACGCCGAAGATCATCACGATTCGCTGCAGAATCCTGACCGTCGGGAAGTTGATGGCAACCCATACAACCGATCGAAGCAACCAGCTCTTCACCACGTGCAGCGTCACCTTGGCCTGGGAGCGGCAGCATATCGTAGCCACTCGAACTATCCCAAAGGTAGCTGACAATAGAATGTATCTCCTGCTGGGACCGCTCAATCGATTCCGGCGTATCGTTGTTTGACTGACCGAAGAACGACGGCATCCACGTATTCGCTCGGAACAATTTAGGGTCTTCTATCCAATTGAAGGCCCACTCCGGAGTGAGCTTGTCCTTGACTCGTTCGAGAGACGGACCACGTGAACCTAATCCATCGTAAGAGTCAATCTCATGACAGCCGTAACAACCGGCTCGCTCGATCAACGAAAGGCCAAAGTTAAGCTTTTCAGCCCCCTTTACAGTCGTCTGACCGGCATGGCATTGAAAGCAACCTGCCTCGGCGTAGCGCAACGGATGCATCGGTTCCTCCCACAGGTGAAACTCCCGCCAGTTGAGTTCTGAAACCCATACTGCGCGCTGCTCCGCATCTCCAGGCGTGTGCACGCTCCCATAGAAGTCGGTGGCGCGCCCACGACCACCGTGGCAGCTAGTACAACCAAATTCCTCAAGCGGATGCGGAGAATCACTGGCCAAAAAAAGATCTAGATTAGGGTGAGATCCATGCGGATTCGGGGCCTCCGCCAAGTCCTCACGCGACACCCCTTGATGACAAGTAACACAGCGATCTACACGGGGAACCAGATCAAAATTAAGGTCTTCCCGGATCCCGCTCAGAACAATCTGATCTATCTTCAAAGATGGCTGCGCCATGTCGATGATCGGCAAGTTACGCACAAGAGACCCGAGCCGGTTCCATATGTCCATAACTTCTGGATCAATACGACTTAGCTTGCCAAGGGCAATATCTTTTTCACTCTCGAATCCCTTCACGACACGCTCCGCCTGACGCAACTCCGTGCGGTAGCTAGCGACGAGCGCCTTCCCTTGCTCGAGTTCCTGTTCGGCCTTTTCTTTGGCAGACTCAGCCGTAACGTACAGATCAAACAACCGTTCTTTATCAACCCGCTCTTGTTGGAGGTTGCCCCGTAGTCCGGCGGAAGCCTGCTCCATGCGGTAAAGAGCAGCCTCATAGCGCGCTTTATCCGTTTGGTAAGTTTGATTTACTACCTGGAACTCAGTCTCTAACTGACGCACATCTCTTTCGCCGGCCTCAATGTCTGCCCGCAGATCTTCCTGACGACCAATCGCCGTATTACGTAAAGAAATTGCCTGCTGATACTGAGGATCGGCCTCCAGACGAGCAACTTCAGCCTCGTAGACACCACGCGAAATTTGCTGATCAACTTTTCGGAACTCGCGCTGATACCCCTTCCACTCGCGGCTGTAATCCTGCAAAAAGACACCAACGACCGCAATCAACAACAGGGTTGAGCTGGCGGCAAACAGCCGGTTCAACCTCTTAGGTTTATAATGCCGTTCTTGATCTCGATCAGCCATCAAATAAAACCTTCGCCACTACTGCCCTAAATATTAAAAAAGACTTCGGGAATTGAAATCACGTACTGGAGATTGAATAGCCACCGCGCATACATCTTCAGCGGCAAGGACAACATGGACAGCAACAGCATGATCATTATGCCGTATTTTGCGCGCCCCAATCGTTCGAAAAGATCCTTGAATACCGTCTTTGCTAGTAGACCAGGCAGAATCAGGAAGTAGGCGAGCACTATTGCAAAGCCAAATGCCTCTCGAACGATCGGAGTACGAGGCAAACCTACCCCCAATATACGAACATAGATGATCTCAGACAGGTTGATATTGGTGAGAACGACGCGCTTATTGACGTCCCACGTCTCGAACGGACCAAAAAAATTCCAGTTGGGTCCGCGCAGAAACGTTCCCGTATAGATGAGAAAAACCCATAAAGACAACCAACCAAACATAAAGAGCGTCATCACCCGGCCGCGTTCCTCAAAACTATAGTAGCCCTGGCCCTCCTTGCGTTCGTCCAAGAACGGGATTGCCATCAGTCCGACGATGATCAGCGTCGGGAACACAACTCCCGCTAGCCACGGATCAAAGTAGACCAGCATCTCCTGAAGACCCAAGAAGTACCAAGGGGCTTTGGATGGATTGGGAGATACAGTGGGATTGGCCGGCTCTTCCAACGGAGCCTTCAGAACAATCGACCAACCAATTAGCAGCACACTGATCAAAATCAGTGATATGAACTCGATGTAGACCAGGTCAGGCCAAACCAACACTTTACCGCCACCGGCCTCCGCTGGCTTCTTCCCTTCTGCAATACGCCGGTCATTAGCGCGCGCCTGCTTCATGGCAAACCAGAGAAAGAACACCACCATAAACATCAAAGCTGTGATCGGAATATTGTCCGGCTTAGTGGCGATCGCTGCGAAATCAGGATCGGTCAATCCGATACCGAAGAATGCAAGAAGCGTCGCCAATAGGACCAACCCGCCGGCGTTGGTCCACAGTCGGTCAACCTTCAGCAATCCATGTAGCTTTTTCAGAGCCCTCGTGGGAGGAAAGATCAACAAGGTCAGAATGAGAATAATTGTAAAAAGAATCGATGGATCCGAAATCCGATCGATAATTGAAGCTAT
Organism: uncultured Spirochaetaceae bacterium; assembly: GCA_964618015.1. Lineage (GTDB taxonomy): Bacteria > Spirochaetota > Spirochaetia > SZUA-6 > Bin103 > CATQHW01. The sequence goes on from CAZTZA010000003.1 coordinate 65,900, forward strand.
GGTGCTCACCTTACTACCGTCCTAACCGGGTTCCAAGCCTAAGTGGGGCCAGAAATGCCGCCGTCCTTTCGGACGCGCCAGAAGTGAACAATCATGAATATCATGACGATGAACGGTACTCCAATACAATGCAGAACATAGAAGCGCAGCAGTGTCGCCTCACCAACGAAGCGCCCACCCGCCATAGCAAATTTAGCATCTGCCCCGGCGTGAATGAAATTGATATCTCCTAAATGTAACAGTGCCGCTCCCGGCCCTTCGTGACCTAAAAACGGAGCGGCCCGAGCCATATTGAGCCCGACAGTGACCGCCCATATCGCCAATTGGTCCCATGGCAAAAGATAGCCAGTGTAGCTAAGAAACATTGTAAGCGTAAGCAACAATACGCCAATGGCCCAATTGAATTCACGAGGCGGCTTGTAAGAACCGGTCATAAATACCCGAAACATATGCAACCACACCGTGACTACCATCAAGTGTGCGCCCCAACGGTGAATTTCTCGCATAATGCCAAGCGGCACCTGCGACCCCAAATCAATAATATCGCCGTAAGCGTGCTGAGAGGTAGGCCGGTAATAAAACATCAGCAGAATACCTGTAACCGTGAGCACCAAAAAGACAAAGAATGACAGCCCACCCATACACCAGGTGTACTTCACCTTGACCGCATGCTTGGGCAGACGAACTGGGTGCAGATGCAGAAACACGTTGTTGAGCACCGACATCATGCGTTGGCGCCTGGAGACTGGGATACCAGTACGGAAGATTGACTTCCATACCTGGCTTTCGCTGACGGCCTTAACCGCTTGCGTTGTGCCCTTCAATACTCCCCCACTGGAGCTGCTGCCATTGGTCTGCTTAGCCATCTAGGTGACTCCCATGCCTCATCATACAGCCAAAAAGGACGCTGGATCACTCCACTCGCCCTTCTCCCACTGAAACTTTTTGGTCTTGTCAATTACTATCTGCCCGTCATCGCCGAGCGAGATGCTATAGCGCTCCAGCGGCCGAGGAGCCGGTCCTTCGAAGTTGATCCCAGTCATGCGAAAACCGCTTCCGTGACATGGGCATTTAAATTTCTGTTCTGCCACCAACCAATTGGGGGTACAGCCCAAATGAGTACATGTAGTTGACAATGCATACAACGCCTCCTCATCACGGATTATCCAGACACCAAACTGGTCTTTCCAGCGCGTAGACACTTCACCCACCAAATACTCATCGACAACTCCAGCACGAAAGCTTTGCGGCGGCTCGAACAAAACGTTGGGAAACAGAAACCTTACAAGCCCCGCCACCGACCCCATCACAATCGCCGCAAACGAAAGCCAGGCAACCGTGAGCGAAGATAAAGCTACCGACAGAAATGAACGCCGCGAAATTTCGCCGCCAGAATCCTTCCGGGATCCAGAATCAGCAGCTGAGTCTCCGATCTTTGCCATTAATGTCCTCGCGCCCCTGTCTCGATCACTTTAGCACGTGCCACCTTCATTATGTATTCTCACCCGACCTACCGAAGCGCATCAGTGGCAGCACGACGCACCCGAGGGTCGATGTCTTCGGTAGCCAGATCCCGTATTCGAGTAATGAGCACCGGTTGGTCGATACCAACGGAGACACCCACTGCTACCTCTATTATGTCGCTCTGCTCTTCTGCGTCAACATTAGGAAAGCCTGATAGGTACTCGCGGTCTAATAACTGCATAAGCACCTCGGTGCCAGCTGAACTACCAAGTCCAGCCAGGGCAATTGCTGCAAACCAACGCGTATTAGGTTCTTCATCGCTCAGCAGCGGTTTCAGCTCTGGAACAACAGACTCATCACCGATCACGCCAACAGTTCGCACTGCAGATGTGCGGACGCGCGCTGAGTCGTGTTGCAAATACGGAAGCAACACAGGCAAGTCCTCTGAAGTAGCCAGGAACCCGAGTGCATGCAGATAAAAGGAAGCAGACACGTCACTGTCCT
>CAZTZA010000004.1:0-65475 GCA_964618015.1 uncultured Spirochaetaceae bacterium
CACGGCATTCTATTGGAGCCTGGCAACTACGCTTTTGAAGCAAAGTGGCTAGAGCGCTCTTGGCCGGATTTCTCTGTATTGCATCTGAACTGGCTTGATCGTTTCTATGCGCAGGGCCGGTCTGGGAGCCCGCTGGCCGAATATGCGCGTTTTGCTGAGACTTTGATTCATGCAAAACGTATTGGCTACCGTATCGTCTGGACTTTGCATAATCTTTTTCCCCATGAGCGAGCGAACCCAGAGCTGGATCGGTTGGTCAATTTGCTGGTAGCACGTGAAGCGGATGTGTTGATTGCTCATTGCTCTCATGGTGCCGAAGAGCTAACCCGGCGCTACGGCGCAAGGAATGTACAGGTCGTCCCTCACGGACACTTCATGGATGTGTTTCCAGATGAGATTGAGCGCTCGGAAGCCCGCGCCCATCTAGAGATCGACGATGAGCAATTCGTCTACGTGTTTTTTGGTAATCTACGCAGTTATAAGGGTCTAGATGAACTTATTGAGGCATTCCAGAGGATGTCTCGTAAACAGGACTTGCTACTGCTCATGATGAAGACCAATTCTCGGGCTCCCGGATTATTGAATCGGGTGACCGCGGCAGCCCAGGATAACGCAGCAATCCGAGTGATCACCTCCGATTTCTTTGCCGTAGATGAATTTCAATACTATCTCAATGCGGCGGACGTAGGGGTGTTGCCATTCAAAGAGGTGATGACTTCAGGGACTGCTATCCAAGCGCTGGGTTTCGGCTTGCCACTAGTTCTTCCGCAACACGGGTGTATGAATGATTTGATCGATGAAACTATGGGTGTTCTTTATGATTCGAATCATAAAGGCGCGCTAGCTGCGGCGATGAGTCAAGTCCGGGAAATGGATCTAAAGGCGGCACGCCGTGCCGCTAAAGCCCGTGCGCGCCAGCTGGACTGGAACGAAATCGGGGATAGAATTGCCGAACTCTACCGAGGATAGCAACCGCATCGGACCAGTTATTATTCCTTATCTCCCCGCGGGTGCCGGTCATTTATCGGCAGCCCAGGCAGTGGCAGAGTCACTGGAAGAACGCGGCTGCTTTCCTGAGCTGTTGGATGTCACAGAACTGGGTGGAAAGGGTACCGAGCGCTTTTACGTCTCTGCTTGGAACTGGATCCTCCGCCACCGACTTTTCGGCCAGCTTGCGTTTACTATTGACGCTGCAATTCCGGTATTGGGCCGAATCGCCAACCGCCGAGCTGCCGGACAAGCAGTACTTGCAGCCCAGCACGTGCTCGATACACGCCGACCTGCAGCCGTCCTCGCTACCCACTGGGGAGCGGCCCACGTTTTCGCCGGTGCCCGACGGCGTTCACGGCATCAGCCCTTACTATTCTATTTATTCACGGAGCTGGGAGGGGTCTACAGCCTGATCGCATGTGGTGCTGACTTTTACTTTGCGATGGGAAAGACAGCGGTAGCATCTCTTTGTGCTGCTGGAGTTAGCAATACCTTAATCCAGCAAGTGGCACCTGTTACTCACGAGCGCTTTCGCAATGCACTACAACGGGAGGAGGCACGGAGACGACTAAGTCTTAGTCCTGTTGCACCGGTGGTGCTCTATGGTCTCGGTGGGGCCGGCATTGGTGAGGCGCAGGCGTTTATAGCAGCTTGTAGGCGTGCCGTGCCCGAGGCAGTGATATTGGTCGCTACGGGCCACAACACTGCGCTGAGACAACGGTTGGCTACTCGTTTTACTGAATCTCAGGTGGTTCCTCTATCTTTTCGAGATGATATGGAGGTTTTACTGGCAGCAGCTGACCTCGCCGCGGGAAAATGCGGGACGCTGTTTACTCTGGAAGTGATAGCTTCTCGGCGCCCGTTTGTGATATCGCAGATCGGTGCGCCTTATGAGCGGTATAATCGAGTCTTCATCGTACGTAATGGTTATGGATGGTACGCTGCCTCGCCGCGCGCATTTGCTACGACGGTGCGTCGTGCACTAGTTGGCCGAGAAATAGATGCGGTTCAGCGGACGTTGGAAGACGTGCCTGATCATGGAGGTGCGGAAGAGGTGGCGGCGCGTGTGGCAGTGGCCGCTCGTCAGATGATATCCAAGTCATTGTCAGTAATATGATTGGTCGTTCGCCGCGTCTTGATTCGCCGGCTGTAGTCCTCACCGCTGCGATTGGACTGACTCTCTACGCCTTGATTCTTGCATCACCACAGGTTGTATCATTGGCTCAGCGAATCATAGGTGGAGCACAAGAGTCTATTACCGCTTATGGTTTGCGTTTTGCTGCCTCTGCAGTACTACTCGGCTTAGCACCGGTCGTTGTACTACGGGCTAGTGGAGCTCGAAGTAGCGATATTGGATTACGCAAAGCCAGACGAATCCGCCCAACCTTGTTGTTGTTCGCCTGCGTGATTGCGGTGTCAGTAGGTGTGCTATCGAGTAGGAATACAGAACTTGCCACTTTTTATCCATTTGGTCGTCCCGGCATTCTGGAAATTGCTCGGTCTCCTCTCTGGATTTTCGGACATAGTCTATCGTACTTGGTGTTCTACTATCTTCCGTGGGAAATTACCTTTCGCGGCGTTTTGCTTTTCCCGCTGATACCGCGCCGCGGTGCTGGGGCAAGTGGCGTTTTGCTTGCGGTCACGCCCCAGGCAATCGCGTCAACGCTTCTACATATCGGCCATCCATCGATGGAAATAGCTGCGGCGTTGCCTTTCGGCTTGGCCCTGGGACTACTAGCGGTGCGAACTGGATCTATCCTGCCGGGACTGTTGATTCACGCTGGTGTTGGCATCGCTCTTGACGTGGCGATCATGGTTACGTCTTTCTGAAGAAACTGTTGCCGAACTTTTTATGTATCTGTATCTCGTGATTTAATAATACTCGTCTGATCATCAATTACGAGGTCAACGATCAGATGATATTTCTCAGGGTAATAGTCGCTGTGTTCCGAGGGAAGCAAGTTGCTTCTTGCCGCACTGCCTGCAACCGAGACACTCTGTTCGCATCGGTAGTTTCAGTAGCACGTCAGCGGTCGACACGGCCGTGACCGGTGCGTCTGGGTTTATAGGTTCCGCTCTTGCAGTACATCTTGCTGTTACCGGTCGGCGCGTACGGGGGATCTACCACCGTGGCGGCCCTGAAGCACGCATGCGGGGTTTGGTGGATGCCGGAGTAAACCTTGAACGCCATGATTTGACTACGGAAAAGGGCGCTTGTGTGGCACTGCGCGGGTGTTCCACGGTCGTGCATTGTGCTGCCGCAGTAGGTGACTGGGGTGTTCAATCTAAATTCCAACGCCAGAATGTGGAGATGTCTCGGATCGTAACCAGCGCTGCCGCTGTTGCCGGGTGCCACCGTTTTGTGCATGCAAGTTCGGCAGCAGTTCATGGCTTCGGTCCACATGTCTGCTCGACAGAAGACGGACCATTCTATGCCCCTGTCAGCCATTATCAGAAAAGTAAGTTAGCGGCCGAGCGGATAGTGCGAAGGATCTCGCCAGATTCGGTGATTCTTCGACTTGGCAATGTATACGGTCCAGATGATACCACTAGTTTCTATCGCATCCTTCAGGCTATTGATCGAGGGTTACCTGCCTTTATCGACGGTGGCCGACATTTGACCTGCCCGGTCTATATCGAAGATGTAGTTCACGCCTTTGAGCTGTCACTTCAGGTCGAGGCAGCAGAGGGAAAGGTATTTCTGATCACTAGTGGCGAGGAGGTTCGCTGGAGGGAGCTTTTATTCTATGCCGCGCAGCAGCTGGATTGTAATCCGCCACGCAGGTCTCTGCCGGCGTGGCTGGCGTTACCAGCCGCACGTTTGGTTGAACAGATATACAACAGGCTATCTCTGGTCAGTGAACCGCCTCTGACCGTGTATCGCGTAGCTCAGGTGGCGCACGACTATCACTTCTCTATCAACCAAGCACGAATATTATTGGGATTTGTGCCCTCGGTAGGTTTCCAGCAAGGGGTCGACCGGACAGTCAGATCCTATCGTGAAATTCATCGAAAAGGAGCTTGTTGTTCTCGGTAGTTTTTTAAAGCATCGTTCACTAGCTTGAATGCCCGCTCATCTACCACCGGTCCCAAGGGGCTCGAAACCTTGTTGAAGTAACCGCCACTTAGCTGCTTGCTTCGGAGTAATTTTGTGGATAGTCAGGCCAGAGCGTCGGATAAGTTTAATCGCTGCTTTGTCAGCTGCGCGTGTCGCTTTGAAAGCAACTTGTTCAGCTTCTCCTTGGCCACCGCAAGAAGCTGTGGCCGAAGATCGGTCGGAATTTGGCGCTAGGAGCGGGTTGAGATTATCAAGGTTCTGTAGAACGGTGAGACTCGCGCTGTATATCAATCTTGGTCAGACGGCTACCATACGTAGTCATGAAGTCTGAAGCTTTTCGACTTGACGGCAAGGTAGCGCTGGTCACTGGATCGACCTCTGGGATAGGCGCAGCTCTAGCGCGGGGGCTTGGCGAGGCTGGAGCCCGCGTTCTCGTAAATGGTCGCCGCCTTGATCGCATAGATCAAGTCATTGATGCTCTACGTGCTGATGGTATCGATGCTACCGGTTGTTCCTTTGACACTCGCGATGAACAAGCCGCAAACGTCGCAATTGGCGTTGCGGAGCAGTCGGTAGGACCGATCGACATTTTGGTTAACAACGCGGGCATGACGAAACGCGGAACAATTTTGGAACTAGACTCCGCTGATTGGAAGGAAGTTATAGATACTGATCTTACTGCACCTTTTTTAGTCGCACGGTGCGTTGCGCCCGGGATGGTCGAGCGTGGCAGCGGAAAAATCATCAACACCTGCTCGCTGATGAGCGAAAGAGCACGCTATGGAACCTCAGCTTATGCGGCGGCAAAAGGCGGCTTGCAATTACTAACGCGTGCAATGGCGGTGGAATGGGGCCGGCACGGCGTTCAGTGCAACGGTATCGGACCGGGGTACTTCGCAACTGAAATGACTCAGTCGCTCAAGGATGATCCGGACTTCGATGCTTGGGTGAAGGAACGTACTCCGGCAGGCCGCTGGGGTGATACCGTGGAGCTAGTAGGGCCGACAGTGTTTCTTGCGTCCGATGCATCAAGCTTCGTCAACGGACACGTACTCTACGTCGATGGCGGTTTTCTAGCTTTGTTATGAACCTAGTGTACATAACAAAGGCATCAATTTGGTTGGGTGCCCGTTCGAGCACTGAACAGATCTTTTCAATGCGCTACAAAGATTTCTGATTCATGCAAATATCTGCTTCGCCGGATAAGTTGGATAGTTCCTATGACGATCATCTAACCTCAGCTCGAATGGCTAAGCTTGAAGACGCGGCGGGGTCAGGGAATACTCTGATAACTATCGTTGAGGAGGGAAGCAATGGCTTTCACGTTGCAAATCGGCGCGCGCGCGCCAGACTTTTCGCTACCTGCTGTCGACGGCAAGCGCTACACACTGGGTGATTTTGCCCTAAGTCCAGCCATAGTTGTAGTATTCTCTTGTAATCACTGCCCTTATGTGATTGGAAGCCAGGATCGGATGAATGCGTTTGCTGAGGCCTATGCGGAAAAAGGTGTGAGCATGATTGCAATCAACTCCAATGAGACTGAAAACCATCCCGAAGATTCGTTTGAGCATATGGTCACATACGCTGCGGAAAAACAATTTCGGTTTGTATACGCCCGTGATGATGATCAAAGTGTTGCGCTCGCATATGGTGCGCTGAGAACTCCGCATTACTATCTGTTCGATGACAACCTGCAACTGCGTTACACGGGACGTATGGATAACGATCCGCGTGACTCAGCCAACGCGAGGACGCACGAGCTGAGAGACGCAGTGGATGCAGTGCTCTCAGGGATTCCAGTACCGGTACAGATGACTAATCCAATAGGTTGCAACGTGAAATGGGCAGGGCAGGATGGACACTGGATGCCCGCGGAAGCCTGCGACTTGGTCCCGGTATCGTGAAGGACCGGTCTGTCGTGCCGCGGGTCTGGCGTGATTGACACCTATCTCGATCCATCTGGTACACCGCCGGAGCGGCCTCAACTTGCCTCAATGGATCCTTCGACTCGTGATTTACATGACGGCATAGACGCAGCCATTCGTCGCAGTGGTGTTCCCTACCTTCATCCGGAAGGGGAGACGGTCCAAATCGATCTTCTAGGAAGTGAGCCGATGGTTCGTTGGCAGGAGCGCAAGGCAGAGTTGATGTTTCTCAGCTCGGAATGCTGGTCAGATATGCCTCAGATCTATGCACGGTATGGAACTGTTTCGTCTCGCAAGCTCTTGTCTTGGGTGCGGGAGATAGAAGGAGCCGCCGCCGCAGTACTCACCGACTCCGGTATGCAGGCATGTGCGCTGCTGTTCGACACTCTTTTGGAGCCCGGCGATCATGTTGTATGTGCAAGGGGAATATATAATAAGACTAAAGCGTATCTGGGAAGGCTCACGATGCTCTTGGGTGGCGAGATGACTCTGGTAGACGACCTAACCTACGAAGCGCTTTCGGCTGCTCTCCGGCCGGAAACCCGACTGCTCTTTGTTGAGACTTTTACGAATCCAATGATGCGTGCCGTGGATCCCGAAGCGCTATTGCGGGCCGTTGGTGAAATACGTGCAGTGAACAATTCTCGATTGGTGGTAGCACTCGACACCACTATCGCTACACCCTGGGGCCTTGTTTCACCTGGGCTACGCTGGGAAGGCGTTGATGTAGTAGTGACTTCCGGCACGAAGGCCTTGGCTGGTCAAGATCGGGATCTCTGGGGCTACCTGGTTTCGGACGATATCAGGTTGCTCAACAGCGTGATGGATCTACAGGCAATGCGTGGCGGTATACTCGATTGGCGTCGCGCGACAGCAATTCTGTCTGGCGTGGACAATGCGGAGTCTCTCTACCGGCGGCGTTGTGATGCAGCACAAACCGTCACCTCGTTTCTGGCTGCCCATCCGTTAGTGGAGGAGGTTTTTCATCCGTCGGCACCCGGTCATCCGGACGCGGCAATTATCGCCGCACACTACACTGCTTCAGGCTCGATGGTGAGCTTTCGGTTAGTTGATGCCGATGAGGGTGAGACTTGTCACTTCTGTGACGTCTTAGCAACGTGCGGCGTATTACGCTACGCACTTAGCTTTGACGGACTTGCTACCAAACTGAACCACCATCGATCTGTCTCGGAGTATTTCACTTCTGAAGAAGACGTTAGGAGTATCGGAGTAGATAGGCTTGTGCGGCTGGGCATCGGCGTAGAACACCCTGAAGATCTGATTGCATGTTTAAACTGGGCTCTCTGGCACCAGCGAGAGGTCACTAGGGATGAAGTAGAGGCATGGCAGGCATCACGCATTAAAATGCTTGGCGTATCCTGCGATTCGGACCATTTAAATTAGTGTAGATGAAGACAGCGCGCTCCTCCGGTAGGGTATTAATTCGCACGTTCCTATCGTACACTTCCCAGGAAGTATCTTTAGAGGAGTTAATAAGGTGCAAATTAGAAGAAGTATCTGTTTATCGGGTAGTATTTTACTAGCTATTGGTTTTTTGCTAGTAGCTTCGTTTGCTGCTGCAGACACAAACGCCTCAGTCTTCCAGCTTAGTGACTGGGAGCAGAGCCGTGGGCCAATCACGACTTTCAGTGAGGCGCCTATGTTGTCCAATATGGTCGATGCGGGTGTGTTACCCGCCCTATCGGAGAGGCTTCCTGCTAACCCGTTAGTTGTTCTACCTGTTGAAGCAATAGGTCATTACGGAGGTTCCTTGAGAAACCTTCGTCCCGAGAATGGTTCAATTAACAGTAACCATTGGGTTTGGGAATATGCAGCCGCCTATTCTCCAGACATGAGCTCGATTTTCCCCAACGTTTTAGCGGGCTGGGAGTGGAGTTCAGACAATAAGAGCATAACCCTCTTTCTACGTGAAGGGATGAAGTGGAGTGACGGAAAGCCGTTTCTAGCTGAAGATTTTATCTTCTACTGGAATGACATCGGCCTTAACGAGGAACTGAACCCTTCACCACCTTCGCAAATGCGGTTTGGTGGTAATGCCGGGACAATGCTCAAGGCCTCAGATACTTCCGTAACCATCACTTGGGATGCGCCTGCTGGTATGTTCGTGGAGTTTATGGCTCGTTGGCGACCTGCAAACTACGCGCATTCGGAGTTCTTGAAGGGCTTTCATGCCGACTATGCTTCGGCTGCCAGTCTCGAGGCTTCGATGAAGGAAAACGGCTTTGATTCCTGGACCGATCAGTTTCAATCAGTTTGGAACCCAGAAAGCAGCGCATTGGTTCCTGTTGTTGGACCCTGGAAGCTTAGAGAAGGGACCAAGAATACCGATCAAGTAATCGTTATGAATCGGAATCCCTACTACTGGAAGATTGATACGGCTGGAAATCAGCTCCCTTATATTGATCACATCGAAACGACTGGTGTGCCGCCAGGGGAAGCTGAGCTGTTGAAAATCCTTGCCGGCGACGCTGACCTTGCTCCACCAGGTGCTTGGGGCGGTATCGCAAACTTGGCTGTGGTACGGCAGAATGCCCATCCGGGGAATGGCAACTATCGTCAAATACAGTATTGGTGGCCAGGTGGCGAGCAGGGCCTAATCCTTTTCAACTTTGCTCACGAGGATCCTGTCCTGAATGAGCTACAAAACGACAAGCGATTCCGTATCGCATTGTCTCATGCCATAGATCGGGATGAGATTAACCAAACTTTCTACAAGGGTCTCGGAGTGCCTTCGCAGCCGACAGTTCAGGCAGGTCCTCCCTACCACGGCGAGAATTTGTTTAAAGTCTATTTAGAGCACGATCCGGATCATGCCAATAGTATTCTCGATGAAATAGGGCTGTCCAAGCGTGACAAGGATGGGTTCCGACTGCGTTCTGATGGCGAACGCTTGCGCATACAGATCTATGTAATGCCGGGGGGACAAAGTAACGAAATTGCTGAACTCTACAAGGATTACTGGGGCGAGGTCGGCATAGAGATCGTTAACCGGGCAGGGAGTTGGGATTCATTCGGTGGAATCTACAATTCGAATAACTTCGACTTGATCATGTTCCCGTTTGGTCTGGCTGGTCGTCCCATGAATCCTCTCGTCAGAGGAGAGGTAGTTCCGGTAGGTACCTGGTTCTCACCGGGTAGGACTTGGGCTGTATGGCTGAATTCGGGAGGAACCGAAGGTGACGAGCCCCCTGAAGCTCTGAAGAGGGTAGCAGCGCTGCGTGAGAGTGCGGTAACCATCGGAGATGAAGGAGAACGCAACCGCCTTACGATGGAGATCTTTTCTATTCTTGAGGAGGAGCTGTACATGATCGCCGCAGTGCGGCCTCCGACACAGGACTACTATGGTATTGCTAGCGTTGACCTCGGCAACATTCCTGATCCTATTATTGCCGAGCATGTTCACGAGGTGCCTGCACAGTTTTACTTTAAATCGTAGATGTAGTCGGACGAGGATCTGCAAATAAAGCAGAACCAGAAAAAGAGCAGGCGAGGAGGGATTATCCTTTCTCGCCTGTTTTTTTGTAGTACAGAATCGAGGAGATAGAAATTTTAAGTAGAGGTGTACGGGTCCGCGGCGTCGCGTAGGCCGTCTCCTAAAAAGTTGAAGGCTAAAACCGTCGCTGCGACGAACGCGCCAGGGATCAGTAACCATGGTGATCCTGCCAGCACGTGGATGCGTTGTGCTTCTTGCAGTAGTACTCCCCAGCTAATTGCGGGCGGCTGAAGGCCCAGCCCAATAAAGCTGAGTGCAGTTTCTCCTAGAATCATCCCTGGAACCGAAAGCGTAAGCGATGCGATCAGGTAGCTGCCGAATGATGGTAAGAGGTGCCGGATGAGAATACGTTTTGTGCTGGCACCACTAACCACGGCGGCGATGATGAATTCCTCTTCACGGACTGACATAAACTTTCCACGGACTACCCGCGCAATGGAGGTCCAGCCGACTAGCGAAAGAATGATCACGATTCCGAAGTAGACTTGTTCAGCCGTCCAGAACCTCGGTAGCGCCACGCTAAGTGCCATCCACAGTGGCAAGTCAGGAATAGAGCGGAGAAACTCTACTAGTCGCTGGATAAGTACATCGACAGTCCCACCGAAGTAGCCAGAGATACCCCCTATGATAATTCCGAGGAGAAAGCTGATGGCTATGCCTACTAGTCCGATTGAAAGTGAAATGCGCCCCCCATAGACAATCCTCGAGAAAAGGTCGCGCCCCATATTGTCTGTGCCGAACAGATACGCTCGATTTCCATTCGATACACCAAACAGGTGTACGTTCGAAGGAACCAAGCCCCAGAGCTCGTAGGGATCACCACGTACAAAAAGGGATAAATAGTGCTTGGTTTCGGTGTCAGTTTCGTATTTGTAACGGAAGGTTTCTAAATCGAGTTCTGCCTTAAGGGCGTATACGAACGGGAACGTCAGACGACCGTTGTCGAATAGACGAATGCGTTGCGGAGGAGAGTATTGCTGTTCTGCATTGCGCTGTCGAGGATCATACGGGGAAACAAATTCGGAGAAGACTACCCCGAAGTAAAAGACCCCGAGCAGTGCGAACGAGGCAACTGCCATCTTGTGTCGGAAGAAACGGATGCGGATCAGTCTCCATTGGGAGGAGACCTGTTCTCGCTCTGCTTGCGCAGACACCACAGGTGAGCTGCCGAAGGCGTTGGTTGCCACTCAGACCGCCTCGCGAATGCGAGGGTCAGTCATTACAAGCAGGATGTCAGAGATCAGGGTACCGAGTACGGTTAGGCTGCTAAGCACCATCACAATGCTTCCGGCTAGAAACATGTCCTGGCTAAGCAGTGCTTCTACGAACAGCGGCGCCACCGTGGGCAGGCCCATGACTAGCGATACCAGAAGTTCGCCTGACACCAACGCTGGCAATGTCCAGCCGATTGTGCTGATTATCGGGTTGAGTGCGATCCGTACCGGATATCGAAACAGAAGGCGTTGTTCTGATACGCCTTTAGCTCTGGCAACAGTAACGTAGAGCTTACGCAGTTCATCAAGCAAACTGGCGCGTACTACCCTGATTAGCGCTGCTGTTCCAGCAGTGGCAACGATTAAAGCGGGCATCCAAAGGTGTTTTATTAGGTCAATTAGCTTAGCAAGGCTCCACGGTTCCATGGCGTACTCAGGGGAGAACAGGCCGATTGCTGCGTTACCGGTAGCCGCGAAAGTTAACCATAGGAGTATCAGTGCGAAGAGGAAATTGGGGATCGCTAATCCTAGGAAGCCGATAAAGGTAAATAGATAGTCACCCGGCGAGTACTGGCGAGTAGCAGAATAAATGCCAATAGGCAGCCCTATCAGATAGACTAGAACAAGTGAACTGATCGAGATCGCAAGACTCAGTGGTAGTCTATCTCCGATCAGTTCGGTGACCCTCATATTGTGGGCCATGGATCGTCCGAAATCACCCTGTAGGACACCCCAGATCCACTTAAGGTATTGCGCATACACTGGGCGTTGCAGGCCGTAACGGACTTCCAGCGCTTCTATTCTAGCGTCGTCAAGTGCATCACCCCGCTGGCGCAGTTGTTCGATATAGTTGTCCAGGTAGTCGCCGGGAGGGAGTTGGATTATCAAGAATGAGAGGATCGAGATACCAAAGAGCGTTATGATCATGAGCCTTACTCGGCGAAAGATAGCTCGAATCATTGTTCTATAAGCCCGATAGAACCGATCATGTCATAGTTCATAGCATGGCTGTTGACATCGCATCGACCCCGTTGCTGCCTTGATTGGAACCTTCAATTCTGGGAATCTGGACAATATACTTCAAACAAAGGTCATCGTCAGGGGCTATCTCAATTTTCCGATAAGGTACGGTTGGTGACCGTAATTCATGATTATCTATGAGGCTCAGGATAGCTGAGCTCGTTATATAGGGTTGGCGTCTTCTCGTAAGTTTAGAGTTATCACCAAGATGAATCCGGTATGTTTCTATTCGATTGAAGTGTTCTACTCCCGGTGGTGCAAGAAGCTTCCACCAGCTAAAGTTGAATTCCATGAACATTGGTAACCGTAAACAGCTGCTTGTAGATAATTATGTGGTCGAAGATACGTGGAATCTTAAAAGGGTTGTCACAAGGCCGGTTAAGCACCACAAAAACCCGGTACTGTTAGCAGATCAGCCGTGGGAGGATTACAGTCGCCCTGGTCATCGGAGCAATAACAAGAGTCTGCATGCTACCGCTGTGCTGTACGATCAAGACGAAGGGTTATTTAAGCTTTGGTATAATTCTTCTCATTTTGTGCACTGGAACAGTCCTGAGGACAACACTTTTACTTATTGGATTGGCTACGCGACCTCTCAAGATGGGCTGGTATGGGAGAAGCCTAACGTTGGCTTGTTTGATTTTAACGGATCTAAGGAAAACAATGTTGTCCTTACAGGTGAATGGTGGGCGACTGGCGGTACGGTGCTTAAGGAGAATCATGAGACTGATCCATCACGACGCTATAAACTGCTTTACACTGATATTTTTGGGGTTCAATCCCCAGAACGACTAGTTGAAGACGCGAAGGCTCACAAGCTGCGTCCCGGGATTTGTATTGCTTACTCGCCTGATGGAGTCCATTGGACTCCTCATGGAACTAATCCTGTAATCGAGGGTGAGTCCGATACGATGAACACCATGTTCTGGGATGAACAACTTGAACGCTATGTCCTCTTCATGCGCCCACCCGTTTATGCCGGGCGTTGGAAGCGTCGTGTGGCACGTGCAGAGAGCCCTGATCTCATCAGATGGAGCTTCCCCGAGACGGTGGTAACACCCGATGAGCTTGATCCAGTCGAGATGTATGGAATGCCAGTGTTTCCTTACGAAGGGATCTATTTCGGGTTGTTGCAGATGTACTATTCTGACACTTCGATGACCATCGATACGCAATTGACTTTCAGTCGTGACGGAATTCTGTGGGATCGTTTGCCGACACGTGAGACCTTTATGGAGCGAGGGATCGAACACGGTCAAGCGCGAGAATTTGATCGTGGGATGTTGTTTCCATTGCCTCCGGTCACTGTTGGAGATGAGTTGTGGTTTTACTACACTGGCCATAATGTCCTCCACAATGAGAAATCCGGATCTAATGAAAGTTCTGTTGGTTTAGCCATACTCAAACGCGATCGCTTTATTGCCCGGACGCCTGTTCGTCCAAATGATGGGGTCTTGGTGACCAAGTCGTTTCCGTGTGAAGGGGACGAACTTTCAATAAACGCGTCAGCGTCGAATGGGCAAATTCAGGTAGAAGTGCTTACTGAAGCTGGAGAGGTCGTTGAAGGATTCGGCCGTGACGAGTGTCAACCATTCAAGAGCGATTCGTTCTCTCACTCTGTGCAGTGGAAGCGGGGAGCTCTGTCCTCCATTCGTGGCACAAGGATTCGGTTTAAATTTTTTCTAAACGAGGCTAGCTTGTACGCGTTCCAAGTCATGGAGCGGTAGTAGCGCTTTCTATCTGATCCCGGCTGGATTTGATTAGATTCTCCTGCGTTCCATGAGCCGCGTGAAAGACGCGGTAGCTGGGATATTTGCTAACACGATTCGTAATGCGGCGGTCATCGGTATCGCTAGTAGGGCTCCAGTTACTCCCCATAGCCATCCCCAGAAGAAGAGGGAGATGAATACTACCAGTAGGGATAAGTTCAAGGCGTCGCCGAGTAGTTTTGGCTCAAGGATGGTGCCAGTTAGGATCTGGGCGGCTGTTACACAAGCAACTACAGCAAAGGGGGTTATCCCGCCGCCGAATTGGGCAAAGGAGAACAACGACACAGCGGCAACAGCACCAATAGATCCGATACTAGGAATGAAGTTGAGCAGGAAGGTGAGCAATCCCCAGACCACTGCAAATTGGACACCAAAGGCGAGCAAGATCAGGGTAGTTGTCGTGCCGATCGCAAGGCTGATCAATGTCTTAACGCTGATAAATCGGCGTAGTGATCGATCAATATCATGTAGCATTGCTGGTACCAGGCTGTCTGGCTTCGGAAAGGCATCATTTATTCTGCGTGCCAGCCGGTGTTTCGCGGATAAAAATAGCAGTGCGAATAGGAATACCAGGAGAAACGAGGTCAAGCCTCGGAAGACTGATCGCACAGCACCGAGTGCCAACGACGAAAGTGAAGAGTTGCGCAGCGCCTGGCGTAGCTCGTGTAGAGGATCAAAGGAGTGTTCGACACCAGTGATACTTGCCACAGTCGTGACTAGGCCGCCACTTAAATTGTCGATTATTTCTATAATGCGTGGCTGATAGTCTGGAAAGCCACGACTGAACTCAACCAGGCTTGCGTAGATGATCACGCCGATACTTCCGATTATGGATAGTGACAATATTCCCGCGAGAGGTACTGCCGCCCATAAAGGCAGGCCTATATGGGTACGCATAACCATAAGAAGTGGGTCAATTAGATAAGCTAACAATAATGCCACGAGGAAGAGAGTGAGGACCGGCTGTAACAGGTCCAACGCCACCCCTAAAGTTATAACGACAACGATGAACAAGAGAATGTTTATAGTGCGGATTTGGCTCACGGATAGGTAGCATATCCTGCTAATCGTTCGGGTTACACTCTATTCTTATGGGTAGTGTCTTTAGTCGTATAATTTCTGGGGAATTTCCTGCACATTTTGTGTGGAAGGATGAACGGTGTGTGGCCTTCCTGTCGATTAACCCTCTTGGCCCAGGCCATACGTTGGTCGTACCTCGTACTGAGGTTGACCACTGGATCGACCTTGACGGTCAGACGTTGAAAGTACTAATGCAGGTGTCACAGACTGTAGCCCGTGCTTTACAGGTTGCATTCAATCCCACCAAAGTCGGGTTAATGATTGCTGGGCTCGAGGTGCCGCACGTTCATGTTCATCTCTGCCCTATCGACGGGCCCCATGATCTTGATTTGGCAAAAGCAGGGTCGAATCCGGGAGATACTGTCTTGGCAGAAATAGCTGCGCGGATCTCTGCTGAACTTCCTCAGTAGTCAACTGGAGTTAGATTAGATGAATTTTCTAGGAACTCTTTCTGATGGATCTTATCGAGGACGCGGATTAGCGTTGGGTTTGGCGCCAGACGGTGAGCAATTAGCAATTGTCTACTGGATAACGGGTCGGAGTGCACGTAGCCGCAATCGACGGTTGGTAGAATTGACCAATGGTACTTTGTGCACAGAATTCATTGATACTACTCGTCGTGACAATCCAGCGTTAGTAGTTTACCCGCTACTGATGAATCTTGGAGTCACTTACGCGATCAGTAATGGAGAACATACCAAGCCAATTTTGGAGGCTGTGAATTCCGGAGACACTCTGGAGCGCGCGATCCAGGAGTGGACAGTCGAGCCTGATGAACTCAACACGCCGCGGATCGTAGGGACTGCATCTGACAAATCGCCCGATTCATGCCGTATCGGGTTGGTGCGCACGAGTGTTAGTACTGTGAGAACAGAGACGGAGCGCTGTGTGTTTTGCTACAGCTGTCTGTTGCCAGGATCTGGGCGCTGCATTTCTACCTATGCCGGTGGTTCTATGGAGCCTACACCTTTTGTGGGGGATCCTTTGAGTGTGACTTTCGAGGGCAACGTGGATGCGACCTGTGCGCGATTTCGGGACGCTTTGGCCGGTCCTCTATTGGTTAGCGTTGCTGCTCGTTTCGTTGGGCACGGCAAATGCTATACCGCTATAGCTAACCTGCAGGAGTGAGTTCCGTTGATAGCAGTTATTGTTGACAACGATAAGAATAAAACGCTCCTTTGTAAGGAAATAGATGACCCTATTCAGCCCTCGGATGGCTACGTTCTAGTTGATGTAGCAGCCACTGCGGTAAATCGTGCTGATCTTTTACAACGAGCTGGTCGGTATCCACCGCCTCTGGGGGCTCCTGAAACCTTAGGCTTAGAGATTGCTGGTCGAATCAGTCAGATTGGTGAGGCCGTAACTGGCTGGTCAGTTGGTGACCGAGTCTGCGCAATCGTTACTGGGGGCGGCTACGCAGAACGTTGTTGGGTCCATGCTGGTAGTCTGATGATGGTTCCGGAGCCTCTCTCACTATTAGAGGCTGCTGCAGTGCCGGAGGCATTTTTGACCGCGTTCGTGAACCTCTTCGAAGAGGCTCAGTTGAACCCGGGCGAGTCGGTCTTAATCCATGGAGGCGCTAGCGGAGTGGGTACGGCAGCGATCCAGCTTGCGGTAGCTTCTGGTTGCCGTGTAGCGGTAACGGCGCGGGATGAACGCAAGCTCGAAGCGTGCCGCAGTTTAGGTGCGGAGCTTACTATCGACCATACCAGACAGAATTTTGCCGCTGTAATTGAGGAGACTTGGGGAGGCGTTGATGTGATTCTCGACATAGTCGGCGCTGACTACGTAGCACGTAATCTAAGTTCGCTCAGGACTCAAGGTCGGATGGTGCTAATAGCAACTTTGAGCGGCGGTGTAGCTACCGTTGACTTGACAAAAATGATGCAAAACCGATTGCGCTTGGTAGGCTCTGTTTTACGTGCACGATCGGATTCGGAAAAAGCAAAAATCACAGCCGGATTCACGAGTCATTTTCTTCCAATGTTCTGCAAAGGTCAGCTGAAGCCCGTTATTGATCGCACGTTTCCAATCCGCGCGGTGCAAGAAGCTCACACAGTTGTAGAGCACTTCCAAAATGTGGGTAAAGTTGTTATGTCGGTCCTGGGGTAGAATCACGTCTGGTTATGGCACTAGTGAAAGCAAGCGGTGCAGTTATCTTTCGGCAGACTGACAGTAATTTGGAGTTTCTTATAGTGGAATCTCGGCTACGGGCTGGTTCCTGGGGATTGGTCAAGGGAAAAATAGAGGAGGGGGAGACTGAATATCAGGCGGCTCAGAGGGAGATCGTTGAGGAGGTCGGGCTGAGTTCTCTCATATTTTTAACTGGATTTCGAGAGGAAGTACGCTACACTTTACCTTCAGGCGATGAGAAGGTAGTGGTCTATTTCCTTTCAGAAGCACATGAGCTGGAAATTACCCTCCAAGAAGAGGAGCTGTCTGACTATCGTTGGATCTCTTATCCTATTATTTGTAAGGCATTAAGTTTTCCAGACACATGTCGCGTGGTCAAGAATGCAGTCTCCTACTTAGATAGGATATGCCCGTGAGCAAGATATCTGATCACTCACTTCAGCGCCCACAGGCCGAGGAGCTCGACAAGATTCTGGGCCATCGACTACAGGTGCTGGATGATGGATTTATCCGAGTTGTTGACTATCTCGGTAACGACAGCGCGATCGTTCAAGCGGCTCGAGTCTCTTACGGTGAGGGGACTCGTCGCGTAAGTGATGACCGTGGTCTGTTTCGTTACCTGATGCGTCACCACCACACTACGCCGTTTGAAATGTGCGAGGTGAAGCTACACGTTCGGGTTCCGATGGATGCGTGGAGACAGTGGATTCGCCACCGGACAGCGTCGGTCAACGAAATTTCGACGCGCTATTCTATTGCAATCGATGCTGCTCAGATTACGCAGCCTACTGAGTGGCGCACACAAGCAGTTGGTAATCGGCAGGGATCAGGTGGTCCGGTGGACGAATCAATGGGGTTGCGACTTACTGCGACGGAAGCAGAGATACAACGGCAGGCACGTGCAGTTTATCAGGAGCGCTTGGAATTGGGCGTGGCACGGGAGCAAGCGCGCAAAGATCTTCCACTTTCCACTTATACCGAGGCTTACTGGAAGATTGACTTGCACAATCTGGTCCATTTTTTAGCGCTTCGTATGCATGATCATGCTCAGTACGAAATTCGCAGCTATGCACATCTTATCGGCTTTCAGGTGGTTGCACGCTGGTGTCCGTTAGCGTGGGAGGCGTTCTGTGATTACCGGCTTCATGCGACAGGATGGAGCCGCATAGAGACAGATATCCTCGCTCGCTTAGTTGTAGGCGACGTACAGGGTTCCCTTGCGATAGCACGCGAAGCGGGTTGGTTGAGGGCGCAACGTGGAGAGACGGGGACTAGTCGTCTGGCGCGTAATCGAGAACGGGCTGAAGCGGAAGTAAAGTTACGAGGGTTAGGTCTACAAGTGCCGTGGGATCACCCTGCTTCGGGTCACGACATAGCTGATGAAGGTTCTGGCTAAGAGCAAAGATGGACTGGCCACGATGGAATGCGGTTTGGATGTTGGCGAGTGTGGCCATTTTGATTGCCGCTATGGGTTGTAGCAACAATAAAAACGACAAGAGCCTTATGCAAGACAACCTACCGATGGCTCCGGATTTTGTATTTGAGGCCTATCAGGGCGAAGACGAGCTTGGCGGCAAGGAACTTAGTCTAAGCGACGTTATCACTTTGGTTAAACCGATCATCCTTAATTTCTGGGCAGCTCGTTGCCCTCCCTGTCAGATAGAGATGCCCGAGTTTCAGGAATACTACAATAAGCACCTCAAGAAGGTGCTTATGATCGGGATTGACGTAGGATACTTGACCGGCCTAGGTCTACAGGAGGAGGCGATGGCGTTGTTGCAAGTGCTTGAGATCTCCTACCCGAATGTAACTACCGCTGATACCGATATCGCAGAGGCATATGAGCTCTTGGGATTACCAGCTACCTTTTTCATTAATTCTTCTGGACGCATTGTAGAATCCTGGACCGGCTTACTCACCAAGGAAAAGCTATGGGAGCTAGCGGGTATGTTGATCGACTCAGAACGGTAGGAAGGTGGAAAGTGTAACGAGCGGCGGGCAAGGTGGATCCGGTCAAATTACTTGGTGGTTGGTGATCTGGTACTACGTAGTACCGGTGGCAGGAGTTATAGCCGTTGTGTATATACTCACTCTCCTGCAGGCACGAGCGGAAAATGCCGCCACGGAGTTTGCACGCTCAGTTCAGCTTGGGACAGCGTTCGGAGCGGGCATAGTTGCGAGCGTCAATCCATGCGGCTTCATTATGTTACCTACATACCTGTCGTTGCAGTTAGGCACACAGGAGTCAGGGGGCACTAATGAACCTTGGCTTCACCGGGTGGTATCGGTGGTACGCATTTCTGTCGCTACTACGATGGGTTTTATTGGCGTAGTAGCCCCAGTGGGAGTATTGGTAGCGTTAGCAGGACAGGCGCTTTCGCCAATTTTGCCGTATGCAGCGGTGACGGTAGGATCCGGAATGGTCGGGCTGGCTTTATGGCTCCTGGTCTCCGGCCGCAAGCTTGGCATTGCCGCCGCCAGCCGTGTTCATGTAACGCCTAGTCGCAACACAGTGAATGCATTACTGTTTCGCATGACGTATTCCATCGCATCGTTGAGCTGCGCTTTGCCAATTTTCCTGTTGGTGGTATCGACCGCACTGACTTCCGGCGGTTTTCTGTCCACGATTGCGCAGTTCGTGAGCTACGCTCTTGGAATGGGAACGGTAATCACAGTGGTCACTGTCGCTGCTGCAGCACTCCGTAACTCACTATCCCAACATTTGCGCGTGTTAATGCCGGTCGCCAACCATGTCGGCGTACTGTTCCTCCTTGGGGCAGGAGCTTATTTGATCTACTATTGGGTATTGATAGCTCCGAACGCCTTTTAGAATCCAATGGAGATTAACCGGGCATTTGGAATCTTCCAAAGGTAATCTATTCCTGATGCTATTCCTGCCTGTATCTGAAATCGAAGTTTTGCTTCCTGGATTGGTCCTGTTGGGAGGAATTGTCGGCGTTCTTACTGGTCTGTTTGGCGTGGGTGGTGGTTTTCTGCTTACGCCATCTCTCAAGTCTCTCTTTGGGGTGCCGTACCCCATCGCTGTGGGCAGCGATTTGGTGCAGATCTTTTTAACTAGCACCGTGTCTACATATCAGCATCTGCGTGCTGGAAACGTCGATCTGCGTCTCGGTTTGATACTATCAATCGGGGCAGTCGCTGGGGTTGAGGTTGGCGTGAATAGTCTTGGTGCCCTTCGTTCAATCGGGCCGGTGGCGGTTAATGGCATCAGAACATCCTTTTTGGACTTAGCGCTGAACGGATTGTTTCTGTTCTTGTTATTGTCGGTCGCAATTATTATATGGAGAGAAGTCAAATTCTCTGGTGGCGCTACTACGGAAACGGACACACGTGCAGCTCAATTACTTCGCAGGATAAGGTTGGGGCCCCAGATTTCATTTTCGCATTCAGAATCGGATAGCATTTCCGTTTGGGCTCCTCTTATCATCGGCTTCGGGGTTGGCATTTTGACTGGCCTGATGGGCATAGGGGGTGGAATTTTAAATTTTCCGTTGTTGATCTATGTCATAGGCCTGCCAACACGCATCGCTATCGGGACTAGTTCGCTACAGGTCGTGATTGCTTCGGGTTATGGTGCGATCCGCCACTTCATGGCAGGAAACGTTGAGTTGGTTTTAGTTCTTATTCTTTTTGTGGGATCAGTTGTAGGTGTCCAAATAGGTGTAAAATTTTCTCAACGCTTCCAGAGTCTGCGTATTCGTCGCTTGGTTGCAAGCGTACTTATACTTGCTATTGGACTAATTATATGGGATGTGAGCAAGCAGGTTTTCTCAGGTTAAGATATGTGTTGACTATACAAGTGTCGGCGATGAAGATTCCTGAAAGTTTTTTATCTTTTGTGATCTCCGAATCGCACAGAAGATGGATGAGGGGTTCTGCTGCATCTATCTTATGAACTGTTCGCCCTGCTACTCTCTGAGTGGGAGGGATATAATGGAAGTTCTCACTGAACTTCTTTCCAGGATTCAATCAAATGTAATCAGTAGTAGTGCTGAGTAATCACGAAGAGCCGGTCGGGATATCTATATGGCTATCTAACTCGCACTAGTGGACAAGAATTTTGGCAAATTAACGAGGAGACACTATGAGCACAGGGATTAGGGTCGGCGTGATAGGGGCCGGGGCCAACACACGGAGTATGCACATTCCGCGGCTGCAGGCGATCGACGGTGTTACGGTGATGAGTGTTTGTAATCGATCTCACGAGTCTGGCGCGAAAGTAGCCGCCCAGTTTGGAATTCCGGAAGTACTTCCTTCCTGGCGATCTGTGGTAGATGCGGACGACGTGGATGCGATCGTGATAGGGACCTGGCCTTATCTGCACAAAACGGTTTCGATCGCTGCACTGGAGTCTGGAAAGCATGTGCTGTGCGAGGCTCGTATGGCGTGCGATGCTGCGGATGCACAGCTGATGCTCAGAAGCTCGCGTGAACAACCAGAGTTGGTTGCGCAGCTTGTACCGTCACCGATGACTCTGCGAGTCGATCGCACTATTCAGCGACTGATTGGCGATGAATTCCTGGGAGACCTGCTGGCCGTGGAAGCGCGGATTTATAGTGGATTTCTTGATCGCACGGCCCCCCTGCACTGGCGTCAGGACGCTGAGTTGTCCGGCCGCAATATCATGACCATGGGTATTTGGTATGAAGCAATGATGCGTTGGGTAGGTACAGCTAGTCACGTTTCTGCTATGGGAAAGACTTTCGTGTCGCGCCGTCTTGATGCGTCCGGAATATTACGGGATGCAATAGTACCAGAGCATATTGACGTCACTGGCGAACTGCACTGCGGTGCACAGCTCCATATGCAAATTTCAGCCGTGGCGGGGCTTTCAGGATCCTCAGAGGTATTCCTGTTTGGATCTGACGGCACAATTCGCTACGATGGTGGCACCGACACGGTCTGGGTCGGAAGCCGTGAGGAAAAGGCGCTCACGGAGGAGGAGGTGCGTCCTGGTGAAGCGCTTTCCTGGCGGGTAGAGGAAGAATTCGTTGCCGCCATCCGTGGTGAGGAACAGGTTGTGCTGACACCATTTAGCGTTGGATTGCAGTATATGGAATTCACCGACGCCGTGGCGCGTAGTATCGCTCAACGGCAGGTAGTCCCGGTGGGACTTGCATAGCACAGTATCCTAAGTTTAGACGGTCATGGATTTTTTTGCGCTCGCTTTACTAATGATTGTTGGTGTTATGGGCGGCTTCTTGAATACGGTGGCTGGCGGTGGCAGTGCACTAACCATGCCGATGCTGATCTTCTTAGGATTGCCGTCCACCGTGGCCAATGGCACGGCACGGGTAGCGATTATGTTTCAGAACATAACTGCTGTTGCTAGTTTTAAAGGAAAGGGGCACTTCGAGCCGGTGCTTAGTCTTCAACTGGGAATACCGGCTCTATTGGGAGCTTTAGTTGGCTCACGGATTGCAATTCAACTCCCCGATTCGGTATTTAACACCGTCCTATCCGGTGTAATGGTTCTGGTTCTGATTTCAATCTTTTTTAAGCCTAACCGGATCGTTGCAGAACCTGACACTTCGCACTCAGGTCTTACTCGAGAACGGCGCTTCGGGATCATGGCGATTTTCTTTGTCATTGGCGTATACGGAGGATTTATCCAGGCAGGGGTCGGTTTTTTGATCATGAGTTCGCTGATTTTTCTTAGTAGCTACAATCTAGTGCGTATCAATGCAATAAAAGTGTCTGTGATTTTAGTTTTTACTGTAGCAGCGCTTATTGTTTTCCTGCTGAATGGAAAAGTGGCATGGGGCCCAGGACTAATACTAGCCTTAGGCAACGCCGCTGGCGCTTGGTTGGGAGCACGCTTTTCAGTAGCGGGCGGCGAGTCATGGATCCGAGTGTTCCTTGTGGTTGCCGTTCTTGTGATGGCAGTAAGAGTTTCTGGGCTACTGGAGTTGCTGGGCATCGTATAGCTTGGTGCGTTGGGGTATGGTCCATTTGATTATGCCTGTAAAAGAAAACGCGGTAGTGCGTAAGCTTGCGGCTGGTGAGGTTCCGATTGGGGTGCTCGGGACCGACGCGGTTCATGAGTCCCATATAGAGCTCTTGCAGGAAGCTGGTTATGACTTTCTTATGTTTGATGGCGAGCACGGCGATTTCCCATCTGATCGTATCTCTTCGATTTGTCGCATTGGACGTCTAACCGGGTTCCCGGTGATTCTGCGAACGTTTTGCACTTATGAGCACATTCGCCGTGCATTGGATCTTGGCTCGCTCGGTGTGATCTTGCCAATGGTTGATACCGCTGAGCAAGTTGACACAATACGTCGTGCAGCTTTTATGCCTCCAATTGGTGAGAGGGGCCCAGGGGGTCACGGTAATCATCATGTTAGCGACTATCGTCGCGAGACCTGGGCGGAGCTGGAGGAGCAGTTGGCTATCATTCCGATGATAGAGACGCCGGGTGCTCTCCAAAATTTATCGATATTTGATCAACCTTGGGTAACTGCTTGCTTGGTTGGGCCGTACGATTTTTTGATGTCTCATGGCATGGATTTGACCAATTTCTATCAGCCCGGAGGTTCACATGAATCGATAGTGCGTCGCGCTATCGATGGATGTGTGGCAATAGGAAAACCGTGTGGCACAGTAGTCGCCAACGCAAAGATGGCGGTACGCTGGATAGGTATGGGTGCGAAGCTTATCGTCTGTGGTGAGTTGAATAGGATGATAGTTGATGCAGCAGTTCATAACATTAAAGTCATCAAGCACGAGACCGGCTAACGTTTAGCCCATGGCGGATCACCCCCTGTACCCAACCGAACTTATAGGCAGCTATGCTTTGCCTGGCTGGCTAATTGCCTTCGAAGAACGAGCTGCTGCAGAAGATCTCGGCGATTCAGATATCGGCGAGGCACTTGATGACGCAGTTAACGTGGCATTATTTGATCAGGAGCGCGCTGGCGTAGACGTAGTCACCGATGGTGAGATGCGACGTCGCGACTTTATTCAGGGATTTTACGGTCGCATTACCGGCCTAACATCTCTGCCACCCAAGCGTTTGTTAGGGGCTGCTGGTTACGACCAAAACCCGCGTTACCGGGTTGACGGACAGCTTTGCGCCACAGGCGGCCTTGGTATTTGCGCCGAGGTGGATTATCTGCGCCATCTTACTGATAAACCGATCAAGGTTTGTGTGCCAGGCCCGGTTACCATGTCATTACCACTTTTACTTCCGGATGGCGGACGAAGTCGCGATGCAGTGCTGGCTGATATGATTTCCATTATTAACGCCGAGATGCAATCTCTAGTAGCTGCCGGCGTTACCTATTTGCAGATCGATGAGCCGCGGTATGCTACCAGCCACGCTGCCGGAGAAGAGTTAGTAGAGGTATTGAATGCAACTTACGATGGAGTGAAGGCCCGGGTCGGCGTGCACTTGTGTTTCGGCAATTTCAAAGGTCGCTCACGAGATCGTCGAGACTACCGATACCTTTTCCCAGCACTTAAAAAGGTGCGCTGTAGTCAACTCAATTTCGAGTTTGCTAACCGCGAGCTATCACAGATTGAATTGTTGGCAGAAGTACCAGCGTCGATCGATGTGGGCGTTGGGGTGATAGACGTGAAGTCCTACTACGTGGAGCGGGCTGAAGAAGTGGCCACTGCCCTGGAGAAGGCCGCCCTCCATATTGACGCTACCCGAATAGTCGCTGTCCCAGACTGTGGACTTAATCACTGTCCACGTCATATTGCCCGTGCCAAACTACGGGCGCTGACTGCCGGTGCGCAGATAGCTCGGCAGCGAGAAGGAGTGGGCCCATGAAACGATACGGATCAATCATAGGCGTGCGGCAAGAAAAGCTCGAGGAGTACGTACAGTTGCATAGTGCTGTATGGCCGGAAGTGTTGGATTGTATCCATCGGTGTAATCTCCGCAATTACTCAATTTTCCTGCGTAAAATGCCCGACGGAAAGCATTATTTATTCTCCTACTTTGAATACGTCGGGACCGATTTCGCTGCTGATATGGCAGCAATGGGACGGGATCCTAAGACGAAGGAATGGTGGAAACTAACCGACCCATGTCAGGAGGCGCTGCCAGACCGCGCAGAGGGTGAATGGTGGTCAATGGCTAAAGAAGTGTTCCACGTCGATTAGAAAGCCAACAAGCCCGGAGAAGAGAAATATCGTCGCTATAGGTGGTGGCGGATTTGCGGCAGATGGTGACCTGAAAATAGAGAACTACATTCTGAAGATGACTCGTGTTCATCGTCCCTCAATAGGTTTTATCCCGACTGCAACAGGTGATGCAACTGAATATATAATAAGATTCTACGACGTCTGTTCTCGTCTATCCTGCCGACCAACCCATCTTGGGATGTTTGCGCGGACGCCTGATCTGCGAGAGTGGGTGTTTGCGCAGCATGTAATCTTTGTCGGTGGTGGCAATACGAAGAGCATGCTGGGGGTATGGCGAGAGTGGGCGCTTGACGAGGTTCTGCGAGATGCATGGGAGAGCGGTGTTATCCTGTCGGGCGTCAGTGCTGGGGCAATCTGTTGGTTTGAGCAGGGCAGTACGGACTCTTATGCTAACTGCCTTACGTCGCTCGACTGCCTTGGGTTTTTATCTGGGAGCTGCTGTCCTCACTATGATGCTGAGGAAGAGCGACGTCCGACGTTCCAACGGATGCTGAGGGAAAGAAAGATCAGTTCCGGTATTGCGTTGGACAACGACTCGGCTGCTCATTTTGTTGGTACGAATCTGCATCAAGTTGTGTCTGCGCGGCCTGGATCCCAGGGGTATAGGGTCTATGTTCTCGATGGAGAAGTGCAGGAGGTGCCTCTGAAAACCGTTTATCTTACCTCTTCTAAATGCACTTAAGTGATCAACTTTACGGTCCATTTGTTGTAGGAGTAATAACGTGATTCATCGATTTCTCATTGGTATCTCATCTAGCAACGGCACGCCGCGCGCTCAGGTTGACTTGGACGGCGCGGGTAAGCGTCACCTTGGCATTCAGCGGTTCGTGCTATCCGACGGTACTGATGCCGTCTTGCCCGATCATCCTACTTGGGATTGTCGCGAGTGGCAGTGGTGGGCTGGTTATGACGGCTCGACGGAGATGAGGCCGCGCACAGAATCTGCAGTATGCGGAGGTTCTGAACGTGACGATGTAGCCGAGGTTTGGAGCGAGTATCTTTGTGACGGCGTACGGACGCGACACGTATGGACTGTTCCTACTGTTCAAGAGCCACCGAGTCTTGGTTACGATTGTTTCATCACTGTCACTAATGAAACGGGGACTGACCTTAGAGAGTATGGTCAGTTCTTCGCCTGCTACACTAGTCTCAACCGGACCATGGGTAAAAGGCCTGCTCGGTCGGATGCAATAGGCTGCTGGTTCTGGGATGGATCAGGAAGTTTAGTCAATTTCCTCGCGATCGGTGGTTACCATATAGATCGCCTAATCGTTGACCCAGAAAGTGTCTATTCGAAGATAGGCATGGTTCCCCATTGCCCGCGTGGAGATGGTCGCGTCGGCGGGGTTTGGACGCACCCAGTAATAGTTTCTCATCCAGCTCCAGGTGGTGAGCGTCATATTATCCTTCTCGAGCCAGGAACTACCGCAGCAGTGTGTATGGGTATGGGAGGACTAGCGATGGACTACATTGTCTTTCCAGGGTCTCTCGTGTTCGCTGCTGGAAGCAGCAGTAGGACCAGGGTTAGGCACTATGTCATGCCCCTTCCAGAAGGCAAAGAGATCGAACGTTTAAGCGAGCTCTGGGCAGAATTCGAAATAGACCTCCATCAGCCATGGCCGACTATCGGTCCAACGCAGGCTAAATAGTAGAGGTTTTATAGGAGTTCCATCCCATTGACACTGCTATTTAGCAGTGAGATGCTGGGGGATCTGCCTAACTCTGGGGACGGATTTGATTACTAATCTTTGTTTTACGAAAATTTTTTATAGTGGTTTAACTTTGAGTGAGTTGGGTTTAGCTGATGTCTGACGGCTCTACTGCACCAGCTAGTCTTACTGGTGACGCCCAAGTGGGCGATTCTCTGCAAAAGGGGAAAGCTGGTCGACGGTCGATTGGTTCTCGCTGGGCGGAAAATATTGACTTAATACGTCGATATCCTGCCCGTCACATCATGCTCGCTATCGCCCTAGTGTGGCTGATTATATTCCACTACATCCCAATTTGGGGCATTACATTTGCCTTTAAAAGATTCAGCCCAATCGAGGGGTTCTTCGGTGGTGATTGGGTGGGGCTCAAGTATTTCGGGCAATTTGTCACGGACCCCAACACACTCCGGCTGATACGTAACACAGCCATATTAGGATTCCAGCAGCTTTTATTCGGATTCCCAGCGCCAATAATGTTCGCGATCTTGCTCAACGAGCTGGCGAATGGGCGTTTTAAAAATTGGATGCAGTCCTTTACCTACCTGCCACACTTCGTTTCTCAGGTAGTGATTGTCGGACTGATGTTCCAGCTCGTAAATTTTGAAGGATTTATCACGAGGATCATTGCAGATATAACCGGCTCAGCGCCCGTAATCCTTTCTGATCCAGGTGCCTTCCGGCCGATGTATATTATTTCTGGACTTTGGCAAAACCTAGGCTGGGGGTCGATTCTCTACCTGGCGGCGATGACTGGGATCAACCCAGAGCTATACGAGGCAGCGGATATCGATGGAGCTGGTCGATTCCAAAAGATATGGCGTGTGACGTTGCCTGCCATTCTACCGACAATTCTGGTGCTTCTTATTCTCAATACCCGGTCGCTAATTGATGTCGGGTTCGAGAAGGCTCTCCTAATTCAAAATCCTGCTACTTACGAGACATCAGACATAATTCAGACGTACGTTTATCGTCGGGGTATCCAAAATGGTCAATATGGTTATGCGACTGCTGTCGGTTTGCTGAACTCTATTATCTCGTTCTCCATCGTTTACGCGACCAATAGGATTGTGCGAAAAGTCCGGGGTCAAGGGCTCTGGTAACGATGGTACACGCGCATCACAAGTCATTTGGATCTAGGCTTTTTGACATTGCCAATTCATTCTTTATTCTTACCATTGGTCTAACAGCGCTGTACCCATTTCTCCATATGGCAGCGATATCTACGAGCGATTTCTTTGCTGTCGGATTTGGTAAAGTAAGTATACTTCCTGTTGACTTCAGCCTAGATATCTATACTTACCTGTTTCAGTATAATCCATTTATCGGTCGTGCTTACTTTAATTCTATTCTATATACTGTTTTAAACACTTTCCTCACGGTCTTGCTGTGCGCTATGGCCGGCTTTGCCCTTGCGCAACGTAGATTAGCATTTCGCGGATTCTCGGGAACCCTATTGTTGGTCTCAATGTTCTTTGGGGGTGGCCTGATCCCGACCTTTCTGTGGATTAGAGAGCTCGGTATGTTGAATTCAATATGGTCAATCGTGCTGCCGAACGCGGTGGCGGCCTACTATGTATTTCTATTTCGGGTTTATATCCACAGTAACGTTAGTGAGGAGATTCTGGAGTCCGTTTACATCGATGGTGGCGGGGATTTTCGAGTTTTCTTCAAGATTGTAATGCCCCTTATCAAGCCGATGATAGCAACGATTGGGTTATTTGCGGCCGTAGCCATGTGGAATTCTTTTTTCAGTGCTCTAATATATTTAAGCGACCGTAACAAGTACCCGCTAACGCTTTTCTTGAGGGAAGTAGCCGTGATCGGTGGCTTTGGAGGATCCAGTGTAGGTGGCCCTGATGCGGGTGCGGAGCAGCTCACTGCCTATGAGATGGAGGGACAGTTCGACGCTTCTCTTGAAGTATGGCAGGGCGGTTATTTGAAGGCAACGCAGATGGCATTCACGCTGATCACTGTAATTCCGGTTCTCTTTGTGTACCCATTTGCACAGCGATATTTTGTTAAAGGTATCACAATAGGGTCTGTAAAAGGATAACGTGCTTGAGTTGCATTTGCACTGTTTGCTAAACTGCGTTGTTACGATAAGCTGATTATTTGCAGTTTAATAGAAACGTAAGGAGGCATTCGTTATGAAACAACGGCTTTTCCGTTGGGTGGTACTCTTAGCAGGTCTGATGATCGTATCAGCCGGCGCGTGGTCTGAGGGAAGCTCTGACGCGGCGTCAGGTGAGCCACCGGTGATTGTTTGGTCGGGGTTCTATGAGTTTAATAAAAACGCTACCCCAGAAACCTTGGTGATGCAGTGGATTGGAGAGGCTACTGGTTCCGTTCTCCAGCCGATGCATGTCGAACAAGGAGATAGGGCTACCTGGTGGAGCACCACCTTGGCATCCTTGGATTTCCCAGACGTGATGGAATACTGGGGTCAAATGGGCGATGATCCAAATATTTACGGCCCACAAGGTCTATTTGTTCCTCTATCTGAGGAGCGAGCAGAAGGGCGCATGCCCAACTTCGATCGGGTGATGACACACTGGGATGCAGATAACTTTCAACGTTTTGCACCAGATGGGCACGTTTACATAGCCACTAAGATAGAAGGGCGGTTTATTCAGCCAAAGGTACCGGGATTCGTACTTCGCAGTGACCTAATGGATGCAGCAGGGTATGACACCAGTATCCCTAATCAGTTCACGACTATCGACCAGGTGCAGCATGCGCTTATCGCTATGAAGCCGCATTGGGACGCTATGTTTGGTGGACCGACTCCTGGTATGCATACCCGCGGTGACCGTGGTATTCGCAACAGTGGTCAGCTGCCTCGTGTTATCTATAAGGACGAGTTCGCTGCTGATACCGCGATGCAGCTAGAGCCAGATAACGTCTGGCGGTTTGGTCCTCTTAGCCCTCGCTTCAAGCGTGCTACTGAGTTTCTCAGGGCGATGCACGAAGCTGGTATTCTGCACCCCGATTACCTGACGATGGCTGAAAAAGATCAGCGTCGACTTGACTGGGATGAAGGCAAGACCATGTACTGGTGGGGTACTTGGGCTAGTAGTATCGAGCCTACTCAGGCTGAGAGATATTGTAGCCAAGGTACGGGCGGCGATGCATTCTGCGGTTTTTCTTCCTATCCGGTTGTTGCTCCGACGGTAGATGGAGATGACCCCTGGATCCGGCAGCGCTCGATTGCAAGTTCGCGCGCGGTACTATCCGCTGACGGAGATAACGTTGCGAGCGCAGTAGCTATGCTCGACTTCCTTTACAGTGATGAGGGCGCTACGATTGCGTCATATGGTCCTGAGGGCTATGCCTGGGAATTCGATGATACTCCAGGAAACGACTGGAATCGCCGATGGACTTTGTGTTGGAGCGGTTCATATCCGGCACTAGAGTGCCAGGAGAACGATCCAGATCGCTCTAAGACTCGCGGTGAGATGATCGGCGAGGGCCCGCAGGTATTAATACAGGGCGGACCATCTGATACATGGGGGATGGACTGGACCAATTATTATTGGGATCCAGCTGACCTCGAAGGCAAGAAGGCTGATCGGGCCGTCACCCTACAGACTTGGAGCGATTGGCGCGCAGCCGGTAGTTGGGCTCTTGATCCCGTACCTGCCTTTGGCTTTGAGCCTGACGAGTTAGACGAGAAGGCTCAATTGGAGCAGCAGTTGCACACCTATGTTGATGAGCAGATCGCACGATTTATCAACGGTCAGAACAATATGCACAGCGACTACAGAGCTTTTACGAGTCGTCTCAATGATCTAGGCGCAGCTCGGTTGGCAGAGATCTACAATACGGCGATGAATCGGTACCTGGACGCTGCGGGTATCTCACTTTAAGCGCCAGGTCTCTTGACGAGGCTGATGACGGTCGGACTGGGGCGGATGCTTCAGTCTGACCGTTTTTTTTTATGTTCTCTTTAGTCTGCAAATGGCGACGTCAGTTCGCTATTACTGTGGTCGCCCTTTGGGGGGTTCTCATTGGTTCTGCTTATGCTGATGGGGTACCAGCCCAGGTTACTGTCCAGATAAGTGAGCTTGCCCCTCGTACAGGTTGTGAGACGGAATTTAGGGTTCATGAGTTAGACCACCGGACGCTGCCTTCTGGATACCCGATTCAACTATTCGACAGTCATGGCACCGGGATAGCTGCTGGCGATCTCGATAGCGATGGTGACCTTGACTTGGTGCTTACTAATCTCGAGGGGCCTGCTTCGATACTATGGAACGAGGGTAAACTGAAATTTCGGCACGAGATGCTCCCGATCAGACATTCTCGAGCTGTCACCATTATTGATGCTGACGGGGATGGCATCCTCGATATAGCTTTGACGAAAAGTACAGGTCCAATAGAGATTTGGAGCAGGGACACTCTAGAGGAAAATTTTAAACGGCTTCTACAGCCGATGCCTAGAGAAATAGCTTTTACGATGGCTTGGGGTGACCTGGATAGAGACGGTGATCTTGACCTTGTTACGGCTACTTACGACGCTGAGATTGTGAAGAATTTTGGCTTCGGGCATGAGTCGGGAGGTGTCTTTTACCATGAAAGATCCGGGGATCAGTTGCTAAGTAATCGACTATCTGATCGTGCTGAAGCCTTAGCGCTTTTATTAGTTGATCTTAATGATGATGGTCAGCTAGACATTCATGTCGGAAACGACTTCGCTTTAATTGATGAGGTCTGGTTACGTGTCGAAGACGGCTGGTCGAAGGCTATGCCATTTGCGGCGATTAGCCGTAACACGATGAGCCTAGATGCGGGTGACGTGGATGGGGACGGTAGAGAAGAGTTATTTGTAGCCGACATGAGCCCGTATAGTTTGGAGCTAGCCCGGCACTATCTCACGGTGATGATGAGGATGGCAGAGTTTCCGGGCGAGCAGGCAGACCAACAAGTGATTGCTAACGTTCTCCTCTTCCGTGGTGCGGATGGAATCTATCAGAACAGGGCATTGAGTGCAGGGGTAGGTTCGAGTGGATGGAGCTGGTCTTCGAAATTTGGTGATCTAGATCACGATGGGACTCTAGATCTCTATATTGTTAATGGCATGGTCGGGAGCGAACAGTTTCCGTATTTACCAGGGGGAGAACTAATTGAGGAGAATCAAGCATTCCGAAATATTGGTGACGGTAAATTTGAACCGGTTCCACAATGGGGACTTGGTTCCAAGAGAAGTGGTCGTGGTATGGGCATGATTGATCTCGACCTGGACGGCGACCTGGATATCGTTGTCAATAATTTAGCGTCCCGGGCACAGTTGTTTGAGAATAGAACCTGTGAGGGTACATCCGTTCAGGTTGACCTGCATCAGTCGGGGGGAAACACGCGTGCAATTGGAGCAGTCGTTCTACTACACACTAGCGATGGTATCCAGCGACGAGATATCCGTTCGGCGAGTGGATATCTATTTGGAGACCCTCAACGCGTTCACTTCGGTTCGTCTCACGACACACTTCTTCAGGCTCTGGAAGTGCGATGGCCTGATGGTGCTGTTTCAACAATTCAAGATCCCCCAACCGATGCACTTGTTTCGGTATATCGCCTTCGCGGATAGAAAGTTGTTTTCTCTGCTATCAATAAGATAGACAGAGCTACGGATATTCTAAGAGAAATGGCTAATCGAGAGGGTTCTCCAGCTTTTCGGGGATGGGCAATTCTGATTGCAGCTGGAGTATTGACAGTAGTGATCGGATTCGTTGTTTTCTTTCGTGGGGCTGACGGAGTTGAACCTAACGCTTGGCGCTCACTTCCTGATGTCCCAGAGGTTGTAGTAGTGAGCTGTGCCGGCTGTCATGATCCCCCCAACCCGGACGAACTTGCACGGGCTGATTGGTTCCGTTCGCTGGCACGAATGAGATCGATCATGGCGGAGCAGGCAGGGGTTCAGCTTACAGACTACGATTATTTTCAGGTTTGGAAGTATTTTCGTAATCATTCGCCCGACACCCTACCTATATTGGCTCAAGATCCAGTTGATTCACCGATCTTATTCGTTGCGGATTCTATTGCTCCCCCTGAGGGGGTTCCTCCACTAATTACTTCTGTCCAAGCGGTTGATTTTGATGCTGACGGTACTATCGAAATCTTGGTCAGTGACGCTCGGCGTAATACAGTTTCAATGATGTCTATGGCAGATGATCGGTGGAAGGAAAAGGTGATTGGTCATATAGCAGCGCCAGCACGTGCGGAAGTGCACGACCTTGACGGAGACGGAGATCAGGACATTGTAGTTGCATCTCTTGGGATCTTGCCGCCTACCGATGAGTTGGTCGGCAGTGTTGTTTTGTTAAGGTCGATCTCTGATGGATACCGGACGGAAGTGTTATTAAGTGACGTTGGTCGCGTAGCTGACGTTCGTGTCGGTGATATAGACGCTGATGGTGACATGGATCTGGCGGTTGCTATATTCGGTCATATCTCCACTGGAGCGATCGTATGGATGGAGCAGGTTGACGGCGGTACCTTCCGATATCATGAACTTGAAGCTGTATCCGGGGCTAGCCATGTGCCAATCGTTGACCTCGATGGCGATGGTCTATTGGATATAGTCGCTCTAATATCACAGGCGAGTGAAAAGATCGACGTGTTCATGAATCATGGGTTTGGCGTCTTTAAGAAGCGAACGTTATTTCGAGCGCCACCGCCCCTATTTGGATCCTCCGGCATTTCGCCGGTCGACCTTGATCAAGATGGGGATATAGACTTCATCTATAGCAACGGTGACGCCTTCGATGTACCTGCGGCTCAGTCAACATCCATGTTACGTCCGTACCATGGGGTCCAATGGTTGGAGAACCGAGGTCGACGAGGTTTTGTAAGCCATGATTTGCTCCGCTATTACGGTGCATTCAGTCCAATTCCAGCCGACCTTGATGAAGACGGAGATACTGATATCGTTGTCACTAGCTTGGTGAATGATTGGGCTGATGAGTCTCGTCGCAGCTTGATCTGGCTGGAGAACGACGGATCCCAGCAATTTACCGCGCATGGCATCGCGAGTTCTCCGACGCATCTGGTTTCAGCTGATGTTGCTGATATAGACGGAAACGGTCGCTTGGACATAGTAGCTGGTGGTTTGCATATGTTCCCGCCGTACAATCGGCTGGGACGTGTGACGGTTTGGGCTAATCAAGGTTCACTAGGCCAATAATAGTTTTGATATAGTTTTTTCCTTGAGAAAATCCATGAACTGGACTGCGAGTAGCAGCTTACCTCTCTTAGGGATTGAGACTGGCGATGAGGCCAATTTTTTTAAATTGATTCAGCGTCAACAGGCATTTCTTGAGATGTTTGATCATACTCTTCAGACTCAGAGAATAATATTTTGAGCTGATTCGTTTTAAGCGTCCTGAATAATTCTGGATTCTTGTGCAGACTAAGGGCCTGAGATTATGGTTGAATCACTGACGGAGACAGTCCTATGAGTTGGCAGGAATTCAGAGCAGGTGCGATTCGATATTTCACAGTGCTAGGGGTAATCACCGCGATCATTGTAATAGTCGCCCTGTTTTCACTACGAACAAAAGTCGCAAGTAAGTTGTATGAGCATCGTGCAGGGCGTAGTGTTGTTGGAGTATGGGAGGGCGAGCGTGAGTCGGGAACGCTCAAAGACATTCCGTTGATCCGAGCTCGATGGGTGTTCACAGAAAGTAGCTTTACGTTAAATACTGACTACTATTATGAGGATTCCGGTGCGTGGCAGCGTGTCCACGAGATGCAGGGTGATTATGAATATATTCGGAAAGGTGGTCTAAGACCTTCAAAGGTGTCGTTGAGCAGCGTAACTGTGCGGAGGGCCAGCAGCTCCAAAAGTACAGACCCAATTAATCTACGGTATGCGTTACGGCTGGATCCAGTAGATGACACAATGGATAAGTGGAATTCTCCAAGGATTGAATACCCGGATTTAACCGTTCGTTATTCAAAGGACAGCAAAACCCTGAGCATTGGCACGAATTTGATTGGGGTGGCCAGTTATGAAAAGGTCGAATGATCAGAAAATTCTACCTTAGATCGTTGGATTATAGAGACCTTTGTAGCTTTCTATGGTTATTAAAGCTCGTCAACGGATCGTTGTTGGTCTGATCGGAGTTCCGAGCTCGGACGAACGAATGGCGGCTAGCGCGACCTGCAGTGATTCACGTCCTTCGGTAGCACCAATACTCGGTTGGCGGCCTGTAGTAATTCCTTGCAGGAAGTCGGTAATTTCTTCACCGATCGCGTGTCCAAAGCTAGACTTTTCGTAACGACCTTCGTTCACGCAAACTCCCAGTCCCTGATCGGATAGGTCTATTCGTGCAGTTCCTCCAGTGCCAATTATCTCTAATTTTATATCTGCACTAGGAATCTCTAATGGCAGTGACCAGCCACTTTCCACACAGGCTATCGTACCTTTTTCTAGTCGTGCCACCGTAAAGGCGACATCTTCGACATGGTAGCCCTTTGCGACGAGCATGCCACTTCGTGCTTCCGTGTGTACCCTCAGGAACTCTTGTCCCGTTAGCCAGCGAATAGTGTCGTAGTCGTGGATACCGAGAAAGAGCTGTGCAGAAACGCGGCCGCGCAGGTTTTCCTGTGATGCCCTACTGGTGATTCGGCGTGCATGTAGACTGATAGGATCACCTAATTTACCGTCATCCAACAGTTGCTTGACGCGTACGTATCGTGGATCGAATCGGACAATATGAGCTACCATCAGTTGTCCAGGAGCGTTCTTTGCTGCCGTGACAATCCGGTCGGCATCCCGAATAGTAGTCGCAATCGGTTTCTCCAATAGCACGTGTTTCCCAGCATCAAGAGCGATCAAAGTTGGTTCGACATGGTTTGCATCAGGGGTGCAAACGCTTACCGCTTCCACTTCCGGACGGCTGAGTAAATCATCAATGCTATTGAACATAGCGGTGCCGACTTCCGATGCAATGGACTGTGCTGAATCAGCGTTCGTGTCGAATACTCCGATCAGTCTTGCGCGAGGTTCTGCGGCGTAAGCACGGGCATGAATAGCGCCCATATAGCCAACACCGATGACACCGACTCCCACTTTAGACATCTATTTTTTACTCTTATCCGGGTGATACACCGTGCATATTCCAGTCACCAAGGGTCAAGAGCGGCTGGATTGCCCTATTTTCTTCTAATATTTCTGGTCTCACGTCACGCAGTCGGGCGCATTGTTCTTTAAGTTCACGCTCGGACAGAGGAGTACCCAACGAAGGTTTTCCGGCTGCGTGCCACCGTTCGATTTCGTCGCGATGGCCTAAGCGGCGTAGTGCGTTCCAGTAGCCTCGATGGTGGTCTCGCTGGTAACTATCCCAAAAGAATAGGCTTTCGCTACCAGCGTCATAGAGCATCTTAGCCATGCGACGAAACTCTTCTGGTGGCATAAACCGTGGCATAACGTTCATAGCCAACCGGCAATTGGTCCCAGATACGGCGTCTGTAAACGGTTGCACTTGCTCTGGTCCACTCCAGGTATCTGTTGGGACTGGCAGTGCGTACGGTGCATTACTATATGGCATCAGCGTATCTACCAAGCCTTCTCGGGCCCAAGTTTCTACGTCGATACCAAAAAACAGATTATCTTCAATCGAACCAAGAATGCAGGCTGAGATTTCAATTGGCTGTCCTCGCGTAATAGCGGCAGCGTTCATCGCTTCGCGAACGCGACGCATAAATATTGTGAGCATGCTGGCGCGGTAACGCAGCCATTCAGGGTCATCCGGAGGCACGTCGAATGGACTTTTGCCGGCTGATGTTTTGAACCCTTCTACCAATGGCTCCTCGTAATCCAGGTAAGGTGGTCGGCGATTGTATAATAGAGTAATGCCGTCAACCGAGTAGGATAAGGCCACCTCCTGTAGTACGGATATACAGAAATCCTGAACTTCTGAGAACGCGTAAGAAAGCCGGGTTTGATCTCGACCGTCTCGGTCTTTACAACGCCACTCTGGGTGGCGATCGTATAGTCCGTTTGCGAACGCGTAGTCGAGCAACGGCGGCGGATAGGTCCAGCCAGCCAGACGATAAGCAGCGTGAAATCCAAGTCCCATACTGTGCGCATAGGCAACCGCCTCGCCAAACGGATCTATGCCGGCTGCAATCATACGGTTCCACCCTTCGTGCAAATAGCGGTCGTACTTGCGGCCGTAGTCTGGAGGAGTAATTTGGTCAAAGGTGCGGCCGATTTTACTAGGATAGTTGAGTAGATCTCCTGATCCGGCCTCCCAATGGATTCGCTCAAAATCACTATCGCGGTACGATTCGAGTTCTTCCCAGATCGACTCGATAGTGCCGGCCCTTAGTACGTTGCTGATATCCGTATGACCCTGTAGTCGCTTGTTAGATTGATTCGCTCGGTCAGCCTCAAAGAGCAAGGCCTCTTGATCGGTGAGAGGTACGAGCTTGATGTAGGCAATCCGCGCCGGAGAATGGTCTCCAAGCTCCGGATGGTCGTTGGTACCTTCGCGCAAGCTGAATTGGGAGAACGTGATATGCTGCCCAGTTAGGTCTGCAACCTTCCAGAAAATCTCCTCAAGGCGTCGTCGTTTGAGGTGCCCGCCGGGATCCCATTCGAGGACCACAAACGAAGGATCGTCAGTCAATTTTGCTCTGAGCCAAACTACGTCACCACTCGAATTGTGCCAGTCAATCTGACCAATGTCGCTCGGGTGGATACCGATCGAGATAGCGTGCAGACCATGTAAATCCAGTGGATAAGTCACATCTGGGGCTCCGGTCTCCGGGTTGACCATAATCATAGTTCCGCAGAACTGGGGGGTCTCATATTCGAGAGTACGCCACGCTCCTCGTTGGGAACGTGAGGTTAGGGCTGTTGGTGGTTTGCAACGGTCCATATCTGAAACATAGATCGGGGACGAAGCAAACGCGCGATCGCCGAGCAGGTCAGGTTGAGGAAGCATAGCAATAGTCTATGTTCGATCACTGGGCGATAAAAGGGCAGGAATAACTCTTTCTTTACAAATTCTACACCTTGCTTATCCTGGCAATCCCACTTTCAGACTACTATCGAGCAGAATCTGGTATGTAGTACCTGTCTATGAATTACTAGCATATGGCAAGTCGCTTTAGGTAGAGATTATCTCTACAAGTAAGTATCAAAAATTAAAACGGCATAGTCCTATAAATTGAGCAGCACCAAGCCTACTCCTATCAAACATTTGGTACTGCAGGGACTTTTCTGAGGTTGGCTCTTATTGTTATACACCATCTGGTATCGAAGCGTTTATAGGATAAGAGTCAGGGAAAATGCCTACAGATTATTATAAATCGATCCAAGCTCTTTAAAAATCTTTCCTCGAGGGGAGAGAGAACGTCTAGTGTTACTCTCGATCATCACTTGCCAATCGTTCTATCAAAGGTTCGTTCCATTCAAGACCCAAGCCAGGCCGATCAGACATCTTTATCATACCATCACGGAAGTCAGGCGGAGAGACCAGGTCATCCATCAACAATGCTGGACCCATCTCTACAGTCAAACCATTTATGACCGATGCCACTGCTACTGCGCCTAGATGAGCATCACCATGCGGAGCCATCGGTAGGTGGTGGGCGCCGGCATATGCAGCAATCTTTAGCCATTCGGTGAATCCTCCGCAAACGTTTGGATCCGCCTGGATGAAATGCGCTCCTCGCATGTCGATTAGATCGCGGAATCCCCAGCGGGTAAACTCGTTCTCACCGGTCGCGATTGGGATTGGCTGTGCTTTCGACAGTGCGGCACTGCCTCGGATGTCGTCAGCCGGAACAGGTTCCTCAAACCAGAAGGGCTCGTACCGTTCTACCATCCGAGCGAAGCTCAGTGCGGTGGCAAAGTCCCAGCTGTTGTTAGCATCGAGCATGAGGTCGATCTCTGTCCCAACCGCCTCACGCACAGAACGGACTCGTGCGACATCTTGGCGGAGAGTTACTCCCGACCAGCCGACTTTCATTTTCACTGCTCTAAAACCCAGTTCTACAGCATGTAATGCCTCTGTAGCTAATTCGGGTAATCCTTTACCTTCCTGATAGTAACCACCAGCTGCGTATGCAGGAAGATCATGTTGCGCGCCCCCCAAGAGCTTCCATGTTGGCTGTCCGGCTACAATACCGCGTAGGTCCCAGAGGGCGTTATCAATGGCGCTCATGGCTCTTATATGATCGCCCTTGGCTACCGGCTTACGCCAATTTCCCTGGTACATTCGCTGCCAGATCTTTTCCGGAGCTAAAGGGTCCTGGCCAACAACAACTGAAGATAATTGCTGGATCAGTGCTGGATTAGTGCCGGGTGCTGGCGCCATCCCAACTGCTCCTTCATCTGTGGCAACCGTAAGCCGAGCGAATCCTTTTCGTCTCGGCTTAGGCGGGTAACCGATAATCCCGTTCCAGATCCCTGGCTCCTGCTCGCCATAGGTAAAGGAAGTGAGAATGATGTCGGTGATCCGCATATGGACACTCTATCGTTTACCGCTGTCAGACTGAAACCCTCACACCGATGGTTTTCACCAATGAGTTGAGGTATCGAGGTCTATTTCAACGGACTAATCGCTTAAATCCTTCCTCCGGCAGCGGGCCGCGCATTCGATCCACGATGTCACCTTTGCGAATAGCATCGGCTAATTCGGCCATTACTTGCTCCATCGCCACTGCGTGCTTATTTAATACCTCTTCGGTATGTGCCATCGAGCAGTAGATTGAAGGGGGTGCCAAGAAGCCGCGCTCAAGCATGAGATGGGTATATAGGTTGCTGAGTTCACGTCCTTGCTCGTGATCGAAGCTGGCGCTGGCAAAACACGGATAGTTGTCAGAAACCACCATTGGTATTCCTGCCGCTTCGGAGTGCTTGCGCCAGTCCTCTTTGACGCGATTTCCGACCTTAGCCACGAAAGCGGGTACATCTAGTTGTTGCGTCATCTTCTTAACTGCTGCTACTGCTGCCGCGGGTCCCACTCCCTCAGTCCAATAGCTTGAGGAGATAAAGGAGCGTTCAGCTCCCTCCATTGCAGAGGCAGTTCCAATAACTGCGCCAATTGGGTGGCCATTACCGAGGCTTTTGCCAAATGCTGCTATATCAGGATTGACGCCGAAAAGTGCATGAGATCCAGCTGTTGCCAATCGGAAACCTATGGAGGTCTCATCAAAGATGAGGAGTGCTCCAACGCGATGTGCTTCGTCTCTAATGTGCTCCAGATATCCTGGCTCCGGGTCCTTTCCTCGGCAAGGTTCCATCACTACCGCCGCAAGCCTATCGCCGTATTCGGCAATTATGCGGTCAAATCCAGATGCATCTCCCTGCTCAAAGACATGGGCAGTGCCTCGCAATTCACGCGGTACGCCCAGTGGTTCCAGACCGGGCATCAGATTCCCAGCGAGTGCTTCTTCTTCACCTAGATTGGCAGCTAGATACCAATCATGCCAGCCATGATAGCCACTGACAGCTACTACCGAGCGGTCCGTGGTAGCACGAGCGATGCGGACTGCTACAGTCATGGTTTCTCCCCCAGTACGCGCCAAACGAACACGCTCCGCCCAAGGGTGAAGTCCACACATCAATTCAGCTAGCTCAATCTCCTCGCGTGGGTTTAGTTGGCAACAACTCCCCAGGCTGACTCGTCTTACTACTGCACGCGTTACGTCTGGGTCTCGGTAGCCCAAAATGGTGGCGCCGACAGCGTGTGAACTGCAATCAAAAAAGTGTCTGCCTGCCTCGTCCCACACTTCGCAGCCTCGAGCCTCACGAAAATAGGGAGGCCAAACATCGGGAGCGAAACGGTCAGGATTCTTACTAAGTAAATGATTTCCGCGTGGGATGATAGTGAGCGCATGCTCATAACTCTTTTGACCAAGCTGGGGATCTACTTCACGCAGGCCGAGTAGTCGCTCGGCGTTATCACAGAAGATATCCTGTAGGTCGAGGTCGTTCAGTCCAAATCGGTCGCCTGCTTGAAAAATAGCCCGTAGTTCTTCGAGGCCAACTTGGATAGGTTGACCGAAGAAAGCCTGCTCATTCCAATCCAACTGATCAGTGGTAATCCAGGCGAAGCCACTGCCCAAGGTCATGTGTCGGCCGCGTTGGTGCGAGACTGGAAAGTCTGATCCGTACATCAGTTGCCGTGGCCCAAACTCCTCCAGGATCGCAATCATCGGCTCTGCCTCGCAGATTGCGGAAGTGTCAAACCAGATATTCTGCAACCCACGTAAGGAGCCGATTGCCTTGGTAGTATTAGGTCCGTGAAACCCTCGTGCCGCGTGCGCCAGAATTAGCTGCGCATTTGGGAAGCGTTCACATTTCTCACGGATCTGACGTTGGTTCTCCGGATCGTCTAGTGCAGGGTCTCGGACGATGTGTAACATGATGAACCAGCCTCGGGCATCTGCAACCTTCCAGGTCCATTCCGGCAGGAATTCGTCAATGTATGACTGTTGCGTGTCAGAGCGGTCACTGTAGCAATGGTAGCATTTAAAACCGCCTATTCCCTCGCCTTCGAGATGTTCTTCAACGTCAGAAAGTTCCGTGTGCGCATCGACCAAATAGGCTCTAATATTCCTTGGTTGGCCTGAAACCTCTGCTTCCACAAAATCGTTTTTTGGGCCGATTGGCAAATCAGCTGAAGGGAAAGGCAGTACTAGTGAGCCGACCATGCGGTCCTGGCCACCAAGCTGTCTGCCTACCAGTTTACGCCAGTCATCTAGTCTTACTTGCTCCGGTCCCCAATTAATCATTGTTCCGACCTGCGGGAAATGTGCTCTATCGTATAAATGCATGTGAGCGTCAAAAATGCGTTCTGGAACGCGTTTGGATAACTCTTCCGTTGCCTCCTGATCAGCGTTGGTTGTTTTCCATCCGGTCGCGAACTGTTCGTTCATCTGCATAGCACCCTCCTGCCTTTGTCAGGCATGATATCACGGCGGGTTGCCCAAGATGGAGTAATCTGAGAGTGTTTATGGATCATGAAATTCATGGCAGCTTTTCTGACTGTTGCGCTCGTCGGTACGGTTGCTTGGTCCAAGACCGGTAGCTTTGACTACGACGATGGGTCGTCTTACGTAGGCGAGTTCGAATCCGGTAAGGTCCACGGCCTAGGTACTTATACATGGGCTGACGGGACAGTTTATTCTGGGGCGTTTGACACTGGCCGTCCACATGGGGAAGGCATTCTTACTTGGTCCACCGGTGCATCCTACGTTGGGCCATTTGCAGCTGGTACGATGAAAGGAACCGGCACA
Source organism: uncultured Spirochaetaceae bacterium (assembly GCA_964618015.1). Classification (GTDB taxonomy): domain Bacteria; phylum Spirochaetota; class Spirochaetia; order SZUA-6; family Bin103; genus CATQHW01. The sequence goes on from CAZTZA010000004.1 coordinate 41,840, forward strand.
ATTATGTGGGCGAGCGGTGCAGAGTACGAGGGAAATTTTACGGCTGGTCATATCAACGGATATGGCACTTTGAAGTGGCCTGACGGCACTGTATATATAGGACAATTTGTTTCTGAACGGATTGAAGGTGCTGGTACGCTGACGTGGCCTAACGGTTCCCGTTATCAGGGAAACTTTGTCGGTGGAAAAATTCAAGGTCCTGGCATCATGTCCTGGCCCAACGGTGATCGTTACCAGGGTGAGTTCTCATCTGGAGCTGCGCATGGTGAAGGCACCTATACCTGGTCTAGCGGCTCCCGCTACGAGGGTACTTACAGTTTGGGTATGGCCTCAGGCGGAATTTTTTATGTTACCGATAGTGACGGAAGAGATTGGCACTTTATAGCTTTACAAGACTCGAATGGGGACTGGAAGGTTGAGCATCCGGAAAGCCAATAGCTGTGCTCTTTGCAGAGGTTTTTCTTCCGCTAAATGAGTTCGGGGGTCGCGGACAATAACGAGAGATGGGATCGATCTATGATTGAGGCCGGCTTTCGTCCAGCGTTGGTCAGTCGGGAGAGCGCATTTGGTGTGCTTGATCGCGGTAGCTGCCCTTTCTCGTGCTAACGTTGTGATCAAGCTTTTGTGGGAGGAGGCTGTTCTATCAGTTTGACGTGCTGGGGCAAGGCGGGTCATGGGGGAGGCGTCTGTACTCTGACAGCGCCTGATCCATTACTAAGTTCGTCCGTGCAGCGCTCTCACCGGTACTAGGGCATGAGCCTTCATTGCGGAGTTGATTAACGATTGATTGGATCATTGGCTGCTGCACGTGCTCAGGATGCGGTATCTTCATGAACTTAGTGCCAGAGCTAGTGGAGATCTCGAAAGGGGCTTCACCGAAAGTCGAATAACGGATCAGGCCATTGCTGCCCGCAATTTCCACTTGATCGACGCTTTCTTGAGAGGTGAACGAAAAACGGGCAGCACCAATAACGCCATCACGAAAGCGCATAGCGAAAGTTACGGCATCCTCTGCCTCATAAGCGTTGAGCTGGTTAACGGCGAATCCTCGCACCTCAGCGATTGGTCCGAGCAGGTAGTCCAGCAGGTCAAGCACGTGCGATCCCATGTCAGCGAATAAGCCGCCGCCAGCGATCTCGGGATTATAACGCCATGGCAAATCTCCGGTACTGAGTTTTGGATCAGGTGGGTTTGCGTACGTCACGGTTACCGTTCGAGGCGTTCCGATAGCGCCTTCAAACAAGGCCTTACGAATGGCAATAAAACGAGGTAGTGTTCGCCGATAGTAGGCGACGAACAGAGGCACGCTCGCTAATGCGGCGGCGTCATTCATCGATACACAGTCAGCATAGCTGCAAGCCATTGGTTTCTCCACGTAGACTGGTTTTCCTGCAGCAAGTGCTTGCAATGTATGGTCATGATGCGATGAAGGAGGTGTGGCCACATACACCGCGTCGACTTCAGCGTCAGAGATCAAAGCATCAGCGTCGTCATAAGCTCTAGGTACTCCATGTCGATGTGCATAGTCGTGGGCGGCAGCACTATTACGTCGCATTACTGCCACCAGTTGAGATCCTTGTGCCTTGCGGAATCCTGGACCGCTCTTGACCTCGGTAACGTTACCACAACCGATAATCCCCCAACGGATTAGAGATGAATTACTTGTTAACATCTTCATGGACCAAGTAATGCACGCAAAGCAGGGGATTGAATACGTGGCTCGGCTGCTCGGCGTAGTTCGCTAGCTGCAACAGTCCCGGCTTTCGAATAGATGTCTGCTAGTAACGCCATGTCGAGAATGTCTATGTCCTTCACCAGTTGGCCCTCCGGGGTTCGCCGCTCGGTATAGTCTAACCACGCATCCATCAATGTCCCGTCTTGATCGATTTTTCCCAGGATTTTTCGTGCCGCCTGTTCCTCTTTTTGATGTTTTTCGTGGAGAGACACACCGTCAGCAGGGGTCAAGTCTCCGGTGAGCGCTTCGGCTATATCATGGATAATAGCGATGAGCACCGCTCGTGCCGGGTCGACACCGATTACTGAGGCGGCAATTGCTGCCAGGGCAGCGACACCGAACGAATGCGCTGCTACTGACTCCGGACAACGGACACCGCGTTCAACCCAACCTTTGCGTTTTAATTGCTTAAGTTCAGCAATATATGCGAAGAACTCGGTGAGATCTTCGGACGTTAAATTTCCCGCATTTTTCACTACGAGAGGGTAGTCTGATAGGAACCTCCTCTACTACCGTAGAAGAAGTAACAATATGGCAGGTACTGTGGGCCCAGTTCAGTTATTTATTCAGGAGGATGAGATAGAGCTTGCTGACTATGCCGAGTGCGCTAAGGTTGGCGACTTGATTGAGTCCTTGGGAAGGATGCGGCTGCGTCCTGGTCTAGCTACGGTCGGTTGTGCAGGTTGCGGGCTATGCTGCCGTGACCGCGTGCCAATACTCGGTTCCGACCTGAAGCTACTTGAAGGGGCTCTGGGGATCAGTCGTGCACAATTAATCAGGGATCATCTGGACTTGCCAGCGCAACCGGATCCTGAAGAACGAGCTGTCCAGATCGCCGACCTTGCTCGACAGATGAGCGTCTCAATAACTGAAGCAACGTTTCTCTACGAATGGAATACCGGTGATCCGGTTGTTCCCAAACGGGCGCTCAACAGTTTTTGTCACTGGCTCCGAGATCGTCGTTGTTCGATCTATCCTAGCCGCCCGCTGATTTGCTCGTTCTATCTGTGCAACTTCGGTAATCGACTGTCTGGGCTGTTCGATTCGATCGTACGTCAGGGTATATGGCACAGCTATGTCATTCTAGGATGGATCGACTGTCATGTTGTATCGCATAATCCATTCTTGGCCTCTGATGACCCGACACAAGCCCTACTTGCTGATTTTGATATCAAAGTTGGTCCGCTTCTGAGTAAGATTGCCGAGGTTTGGTAGTGCAAGATAGGTTAATCCATACGCGGACCGAGTTGTTAGATCGGTTCTTGGCATCATGAATGACCATAAGTCGATGATTCAATCTCGAGATCCCTCTACGGTCTGGGCTGGCATGGGCCCTGTACTGCGTATCCTCCGTATGGGTTTTGGTTTTCCGGTACGTATGACGATTGCAATAGCCAGTACCATCATGGCTGCTGGGCTCCAACTTTTATTACCTCAGTATCTCGGTAAAGCAGTCGACACGGTACACACGATTCTCTCCAAAGTTACTGATCAAGAGGCAGCCAAGCGTGAACTGCTGCAATTGGCAGGGCTAATTCTATTGGCCGGTATTTTGCGCGGCCTAGCGATGATGATACACAGCCAGCAGGCGGAAGTAGTTGGTCAGAGTGTTGGCTATCGGCTGCGCATGGATTTCTACGACAAAATCCAGCGGCTAAGCTATGGATTCCATGACAGCGTACACACTGGGGAGTTGATCACCCGCGGTATGCTTGACGTGGAGTCAGTGGCTAGTTCGTTTAACCGAGGTTTTATTAAGTCTATATGGATATTTATATTGATTAGCTGGGGCACTTTCCTGTTAATCCGTACAGATCCAGTTCTGACTATAGCGGCGCTGAGTTTTATTCCGCTGGTTATCTGGCGTGCTATTGTGGCTCGCCTTCGACTCCGCGTTGCATGGAACCGCCTGCAGCAATGTTTGGGTTGGCTAACCAAGGTTATGGAGGAAAACCTAGGAGGCATTCGCGTAGTACGAGCATTTGCTGCTCGCAACCATGAACTCGCCAAGTTCGACTCCGTCTCCGATCAGGCTATGCGTCACACCGATCGCACGATCAAGATTCGCGTGCTCAATGTTAGTTTTATGACCCTATCATTTTACTCTGCGATGGCTTTGATGCTCTGGGTCGGAGGCACCCGCGTGTTGAATGGGTACATTACTATCGGCGAGATCACCGAATTCCTAGTCTTCATGCTTATCCTACAGATGCCAATCCGGACTTTCGGTATGGTTGTGAGCTCACTCGCACGCGCCTCGACTTCAGGAGGCCGCCTGTTCGAGATTTTAGATTTAGAGCTTGATATCAAGAATCAGATAGGTGCGCGCGATCTCGAGGTTCACCGGGGTGTTCTGCGGTTCGATTCAGTAACTTTTTCCTACGGTAGTGCTGGGGAACAGCGTACTAAGACCAACGTATTAGAAGATATAAGTTTTGAGGTTACCCCTGGGAAAACGCTCGGTATCGTTGGACCACCGGGGTCAGGAAAATCCACAATCGCCCTGCTGGCAGCTCGTTATTATGACGTCGACGATGGTTGTATCACAATTGATAATAAGGATATAAGAACGATAACTCTGCAATCTTTACGATCGGCAGTGGGAGTGATCCACCAAGACAATTTCATGTTTACTACCAGTTTGGAAAGTAATGTGGGATATGCTGATCCTTGGGCTAGTGACAAGAGAATCACTCAAGCTAGCTCCTTGGCACAGCTACATGACTGGGTGACCAGCTTACCAGATCAGTATCAAACGTTAGTAGGTGAGAGGGGCGTATCGCTATCCGGCGGACAGCGACAACGACTTTCGATTGCTCGTAGCATTCTATCCAACCCAGCGATCATCATCTTTGATGATGCCACGGCTTCTATAGACGCCGGTACTGAGCAGCGCATTCGCACTGGTCTGGGCACTCTGATGGAAGATAAAGCTACTCTTATCGTTTCGCATCGGTTGAGCTCGTTGATAGGTGCTGATGAGATCATTTTTTTAGACCAAGGAAAAATCGTCGAACGAGGTTCTCATGCAGAATTGATAGAGTTGGGTGGTCGTTATCGCGCTTTGTACGAATTACAGACGGATCCATTAAAGTCGTTGGAACCGGACATTAGTAGCACTACCCCTGATACAACACAAACCTCGGAGGTGGCTGATGCCAAATAGGCTTTGGAGCGACAGAAGAAAGGCCAAGGTTAACATCGCAAAAGCAGATATCCGGCCTCGCTTAGCCTCTATAGGATCTACGACTAATGAGGAAGAAGTTATATTCGGCGCTGCTTTTGACGGCAGGATAGTGCGTCGTTTTATGCAATTTGTAATTCCATATAGGAAAAGGTTATTTGTAGGCCTTGCATTTGTGATGCTCTTCACGGCTACACAACTCTCGATTCCTTTGATCGTGAGTAATACGTTCCAGTACTTGGCGGGCTTCGGAGAATCTGCTTTCGATCTGCTGAAAGTTGTTGTGCTCGTGTTCTTAGGCGTGATTGCCTTGAATTTTGTCGCTAACGTCATGCAGGAGGGAGTGGTTGCGCGCGCGGGCGAACGAGTATTGTTCGACCTGCGACGCTCTATGTATCGTCATCTACAGCGCGTGGCCTTATCCTTTATGGATCGCACCGAGTCGGGTCGGCTGATGTCGCGGTTGCAGGGTGACGTCTATGCGCTTCAAGAATTTCTAGAATCATCAGTATTCGCAGTAGGAGATTTAGTTCTGCTACTTGGTATCATGACAGTGCTGGTAGTTATGGACTGGCAACTTGGTCTATTGGCGTTGGCAGTGGTACCAGCGCTAGTCATCCTTCGTTTGGTATGGCTGCCCTACGCGAAACGAGCGTTTTTAAAGGCGCGTCAAACTTCGTCCATCACCAATGGAGCAATAGCTGAGGCGATTAACGGTGTGCGCACCGTGCAGGAGACAAGCCGAGAGGAAATCAACTTAGAACTTTTTCGCGAAAAGGCTCGCGACAATCTCACCGCCCATGGTCGAGCAGTATTAATCGCACAGATGAGTGTGCCAATCGTTGATACTGTCACCGGGATAGCCACCGGGATCATCGTCTATGTGGGAGGATCCATGGTATTTGGTAAAGGGCTTGATCTGGGCATACTGATTGCATTTTTGATCTACATCCAACAGTTTTTCCAACCGATCCGCTCGGTGACCCTGCAGCTTAGCGTGATGCAAAGGGCTATGGCGGCTGGGCAACGGATCTTCGAGGTATTGGACGTACCGATCGACATTCAGGATAAGCCTGGTGCGCTTGATCTAGGTGTCGGCGATGCATCAATCGAGTTCTGTGGCGTCACTTTTGGATACCGGTCCGATCAACCGGTACTTCGGGATATTAATTTTCTTGCTCGTCCAGGGGAGACGGTTGCGCTGGTCGGGCCAACTGGCTCAGGAAAAACTAGCATTACTGCACTAGCACATCGATTCTATGATGTGTGGGAGGGCAAGGTGTTGGTGGGGGGGCACGACGTCAGAAATGTGACCCAGGATTCGCTTGGTCGTCAAATTGGCATGGTCCTGCAGGATCCGTTCCTATTTTCTGGCACCATCGAAGAAAATATTCGCTACAATAAGTCTAACGTCACGCACGATCAGATCCGAGAGGCAGCGTGTAACGTTGGCGCGCACGGATTCATTATGCGCTTGCCTGCGGGTTACGAGACTGAGGTTGAAGAGCGAGGCGGGAACCTTTCGCTTGGGCAGCGGCAACTTATTAGCATTGCTCGTGCCTTGGTAGCTGACACCGAGATACTAGTACTCGACGAAGCGACAGCTAATATAGACAGCTACACTGAAATGATGATTCAGAAAGCTTTATCCCGACTGCTTTTGGGCCGGACTGGACTCGTAATTGCTCATCGTTTAGCTACTATCCGTGGTGCCGACCGCATTTTGGTTTTACAGGAAGGTAAGATTGTCGAGCGAGGCACTCATCCCGAGTTAATGGAGCAAGGAGGGCTCTATGCCCGGCTTTATTCTTTCAACTATTCGTCGTTTGATGATATCCCTGATCATTTAGTCGACGCGGCTATCAAATCCACAACGTAAGCTGAATGTCTGCCGACTCGGGATGGTGGCTGAATTTAAATATACAGCACTATATCAATTTTCATCTTGGAGGCGGTAATTGGTAGAGCCATTGATAGTTATCTTGGGCTATTATCCGTTATCTCTTTTGATTATGTCCGCAATAACACGCCAGTAGAGGTCATGCTCGACGGCGGTAGCACGTCGTTGCAGTGACTCCGCAGTATCGTCTACCCGAACTTTTACCTTTCGAGAGGCTATAACCGGTCCCTGATCGTAGTCGGCAGTGACGTAGTGGACGCAGACCTTACTCGACTGAAGGCCCGCAGCAAGCACTGCTCGGTGAGGCTCAAGGCCGTACATCCCGCTTCCTCCAAATTTAGGCAACGGAGCTGGATGAATGTTGACGATAGAGCCGCGAAAACGCTGGATGATCCGATCTGGGATTAACTTCAAGAATCCAGCTAATACAATCAGCTTTATTTCATGGTTTTCGAGATGGGTGAGCATTGTCTTGCAGTAGGCATCCGGATCGGGATGAGTTACTGATGACAGGTGTATCACTGGGATTCTGTGTTGGCTTGCGACATTAATTGCGCCGCTGTCACTATTATTGGTAAGGACGAAGGCGATTCGAGCCGGCAGCTCGCCATCATCTATGCGTGAAGCGATAATATCTAAATTACTACCACGTCCCGAAGCGAACACTGCTAAGTTCATGTAATTTTATAAGATGACACGGACAGCTTCCAGGTTCATCTTACCGATGAGGAGCAGTCGGTATGCAGCGTTCAATAGATTTTGATGGCAGGTGGTTGAGCGAAAGGTGAACTTGTGATGCCCATTTGTGCCGGGCACTGAATGACGAAAGGGGCTCCACGCTGCGTGACGGAGCAGTTGATCAATGTAGTGCCCGAATTGTGCCGACTGCGAGTACTGTACTCTCAAAGTAGTGACCATAATGATACACTTTCTATGCATTATCCGGTGTTAGAACATATAGAGTAGGTTCGGCCACAAATAGTATCTTCTCCTAGACGACTGATACATATTTTGTTATTGACTGTATCAAGTATTAGAGAGATTGTGACTCGCTCTCCACATTACGGTTTCTAATTACCATGCCACGCTAAACTATTTATCACATATAGCTTTTCAGATAGGAGTTAATTGTTCTAACAGTATTTAACTTTGATGAGAACATTTATTAAGCGACCGTTGCGACCGTGTCGTGTGAGAAGAAATCTATTCCATGATCGAGGAGACCGTAGACTAGTCCAGATGGATAGGGTAAGGAGTTGTTTGGACATGAACTATAGGCCAGAGATAATTAGGGTGAGCCGTATTGGGAGCACGATTGACGACAAGAAAGGGCCTTGGTCGAAGAATCAGCTTTCTGCCGCTCATATCTCGACCGACCGGGATATCTCTTGTCTCCCTTGCGTAGCCAGCTGTAGCTTGAGTTGATGCCGCATTCGCTGACAACAATCCGACCGCGCCGTAATCGAAAAAATGACGGTATTAGACGACTAGTTCGACAGACTGTTGTCCAGCCTGATGATCTGGTCCTGCCGTTGTTCGTCGTCGAGGGCTCGGTAGTTCGCGATCCGATCGCAGCCATGCCAGGCCAGTATCGCTTTTCGATCGACATGCTGATTGTGGAAGCAGGTAAGGCATTCTCTGCTGGTATTCCTGCGGTAGCTTTATTCCCAGCCGTTTCACATAAACAGAAGGACCCTCTTGCTCGTGAAGGCCTTAACCCGAACGGACTAGTGCCGCGAGCTATTCGTGCTTTAAAGCATGCTCATCCGGAACTTTTGGTAATAACCGATGTAGCGATGGATCCCTACTCTAGCGATGGTCACGATGGGGTGTTGATTGATGGGCGTGTAGACAACGATCAGACGTTGCCGATCTTATCTGAGATGGCGCTCTGCCAGGCGGAATCTGGCGCTGATATAGTGGCGCCATCAGACATGATGGACGGGCGTGTTCATTATATCCGTGATGCCTTAGACCGTGCCGGCCATACGGAAGTTGGAATTCTCTCTTACTCGGCCAAATATGCTTCATGTTTCTATGGACCTTTTCGCTCAGCGCTGGACTCCGCTCCCCGTTCTGGTGACAAGAAGACTTATCAGGTTGATCCGGCCAACAGCCGGGACGCGTTGCGTGAAGTGATTCTAGACGTCGAGGAGGGCGCGGATATCGTCATGGTCAAGCCAGCGATGCCCTACCTTGATGTAGTTGCAGCAGTCCGAAGTACCGTTGAGGTACCAGTAGCTGCGTACCAGGTTTCGGGTGAATACGCAATGATTACAGCTGCCGCAGCTGCTGGTTGGATCGACGGTGAGAAGGCGATGGTTGAATCAATTACTTCGATCAAACGAGCTGGAGCGGATATCGTTCTGACTTACTTCGCAGTCAAGATGGCTCGTTATTGTCAGGATAATCCAGGGATGGGGCAGAACGATGGCTGAGCTTCTGCCACTATTCCCACTCAATACAGTGCTATTCCCGCACGCGGCTCTACCTCTCCATATTTTCGAGGAGCGTTACAAGGAGATGATAGGAGAAGTAATCACGGGCAAAAGCGAGTTCGGCGTGCTTTGTGATGATGCCGACACGGTCCCCAAAGTTGGGTGTACCGCCAAAGTGGTGAAGGAGATTCAACGTTACGATGATGGTCGAATGAACATCCTCACCGTCGGCCTCCGCCGCTTCCAGATTATCCGTCTTCAGCAAGATAAAACCTACCTGCAGGGTGAGGTTCATTTCTTCATGGACGAGCCTATTGACGAACGGCAAGAGCTCAAAGCTCGGTGTCTGCAACTATTTCAGGATTTGTATGAGTCGACGCCTGGACATATACCATTTGCAGATCTGGAGACAGTATCCACTGAGGAGGTATCTTTTTTTATCGCCTATTACAGTGATTTTCCTCTGGAAAAGAAACAGCGTTTACTTGAGCTTACCAATGCTGAGGAGCGCCTAGTTGTTGAGGAGGAAGCGCTGCATGAACGCTTGGATGGGCAGCGTGAGCAGCGCGGGAGACGTCAAATTCTTGAAAGCAACGGCCATTTCCCCCGAACGTAGGTAGCAAAACTGACTTGGTCTTCAATCATGTCGGAAGCATAACTTCTATCCCATAGAGATGAATTCTATTTACGTAATACTGATCAGAGTTTGCCGTGCTACCGTAGTGTCATGACTGATAAACACATTGCTAATCAGTACCGTAGTTCGATCATTATTGATGCCTTGAACGTCAGCAACTGGGATAGTGATTTGGTGTTCACTGATCTGTCTGCAGGTGGGCTAACCGCCACCAGTGCTACAGTTGCAACTTGGGAAGGGTTCAAAGAGACTGTTGACGCCCTGACCATCTGGTACGATCGCTTTCGTCAGCGCTCAGAGCAGATTCGCCCTGTGCGGTCGGTCTCAGACATTCATTCCGCTAAAAACGAGGGTCGAGTTGGGATCATCCTGAGCTTTCAGAACGCCAGCCCGATCGAGAATGACTTGCGCCGGCTTGAATTATTCGCTGACTTAGGAGTTCGCATTATTCAAGTTACCTATCATGAACAGAATCTCCTTGGTGCCGGCTGTTACGAGGCCCATGACGCCGGGCTGACTAACTTCGGTCGTGATGCGATACGCGAAATGAACCGACTCGGGATTCTAGCTGACTTGTCCCATGTCGGCCCACAAACTACCCTTGATGTGATCGAGCACTCGGAACAGCCAGTGGCGATTACCCATGCTAACTGTCGCAGTTACTACGATGTACCGCGTAATAAGACCGACGAAGCTGTGCGTGCGTGTGCAGCACGAGGAGGAGTAATTGGTGCTACGGCTATAACCAGTTTTCTGTCTACAGGTGAGGACTCGACTGTCGACGACCTGGTAGACGCGATCGATGATTTAGTGGAACGGGTTGGCATCGATCATGTTGGCTTTGGATCGGACTTTACTCAAGATCAGTCACAAGAGTTTTGGCATTACATTTCTTCTCAGCAGGGGACAAAATTCCCTTCAACATTTGCAAATGCCGACATGAATTTCATGGAAATGCAGATGTATCCGCAAGGGCTTGAGACTCCGCGAGAGCTGGGTAATCTTGCCAGGTGCTTAGCTGGGCGAGGCTACGCTGATACGGATATATCCAAGGTGCTTGGCGGCAACTGGATGAATTTATTTGAGGAGGTGTGGAATGGAGACACGTAAACTCGGGACCACTGATCTGACGGTAAGCCGCCTTGGTTTCGGATTGTTCGAGATTAGCACACTCGAATCTGATACAGATGCGGCTGTGTTGCTTCATGCAGCGCTCGATTCTGGAATAAATTTTCTAGATACCGCTGCCTGCTATGGAGATAGCGAAGAGAAGATAGGAAAAGCGGTGTCAGAAAGGCGTAATGAATTCGTGCTTGCTTCTAAGTGTGGCCACGAGGTGGGTGATGCAAAATATGGCACTTGGACGACCTCGACTATCACCGCAAGTATCGAGCAGAGTCTTCGTCGGCTAAAAACAGATCACTTGGACTTGCTTCAGCTACACTCCTGTTCGCTAGAGATACTGGAACAAGGAGATGCAATTCAGGCGATGGAGGCAGCGCAGCGGTCGGGGAAGACTCGTTATATCGGCTACTCCGGCGACAACGAGGCAGCGATGTGGGCAGTCGAAAGTGGTCGGTTCTGCACTCTGCAGACCAGCTTCAACGTTGTCGAGCAGCGAGCCCGGACTAGCGGACTGTTAGCGGCTGCCAGGGCACGTGGCATGGGTGTTATAGCTAAACGACCGATCGCGAATGGCAGTTTCGGTACGGATATTAGCCCTCTCCCATATGCTGATACTTATTTCAAGCGTGGGCGTATGGTGCTACATGAGGGTGATCTGCCAGACGCTCCGCCGGATCGCATCGAGTTGTGTTTAGCTTTTACCTTAGGGCAGCCGGAGATTGATGTTGCCATCGCTGGGACATGTAACGTGGACCACATGCGCTCTAATAGTGCCTTGGTACGAAACGGACTTTCACTATCAGGCAACCTCAGATCTGAGCTCCAACGTCGTTTTGAGCTTCTGGATGACGACTGGTTTCAACAGCTGTAGGTTACGTTCGCTACGCTACAGTTCAGTCTCAAGGACCGTATATGTCTTAGACGGCAGTCCATTCATCATCTTAACCATATTCAGAACCGGGGTGTTGTTTTCCAGTACATATCCGATGTCGCAATATTCGTAACCCTGCTGTTGCGTGTAGAGCTTCTGCTTCCAGAGTAGTAGCCCTTCCAATCCACGGTTGCGAAACTTTTTCTTCACGCCAAGGTAGCCGAGTCGAAGTCCTTTAATTCTATGCTTGGTCAGAAGCATTCGTGCTGCTCGGCATAGTTCAAAGCGCGGCCAAAGTCGTGATGGATGCATCTGGTCAAGGATGTTTGGCACCCCTCCAAAGAAGGCAGCAGCTTCGCCTTCCCAATAGGCGATAGAGAATTGGCCCCGATCAACGATGAGCTTCTCGGCCTCCACTACTTTGTAGAATTCCTCAGCGCGATACGGCACGAAGCCCCAGTTGTCGTTCCAGGCATCGTTGTAAATTTCGAGCATCTCTCGCTTGCGTTCCTCAAGAGGGCGCTCGCTCCAGGTCTCAAAGACTACATTTCCACGTTTCTGCACGATTTCGGCTACTCGCTGGAGCTTAGCCTCCATCGGGACGTGCACCTGGACTTCCCAAGAAAGCATTTTTTTCACTGGATGCATCCCAGCGGCTATCAATAGATCATGATAATACGGCTTATTGTAATGATAGTAGATGACTGGACGCGAATCGAATCCATCGGTCAGCACCCCTGGTGTAGCCTGGTTCACAGGCAAGTTTTGAGGTCCGCGCATAGTATTCATGCCGTGTTCGCGTAACCAGTCACCTGCTGCGCGTAGCAGGCCGGCAGAGACTTCTTCGTTCTCGATTGACTCGAAACAGCCGAAGAAACCAGTTTGCTCTTTCCAGTGCTGGTTATGGTCCTCATTAATGAAGGCGATGCAGCGTCCAACTATCTGTTCTTGATCGTCATGCGCTAGAAAGAAGGCTATGGTGGCATGCTCTAGAAAAAGCGATCGGGCTTCAAAATAGCCGTCAATGCCCAACAATCGAAACCCCAAGTATTCGTAATCTAGTAGCGGAATATACTGTTGATCATCGCGGTAATGGCTCCAGTGGAAGCCGACGAAGGCGCGTAGTTTGGAGCGCACGTCCTTATCCTCGTGGGAGAACCGCGTAACTTTTATCCTGCTCACCCGTCGGATCGTTATAGGCGAATGGCTGGCACTAGTTCAAGTCGTTATCATCATTGATATGTTCCGAGTTGCCGTTGCAAAGGATCTTACTCTTTCAGATGGTAGTCGATTAAAGATCGATCTATTGTACCGCCCGGTTGCGCCTCCTGACCGGCTACGGGTGACTGATTTGTTAGGTGCCGAATGGGAACGGACTGATGCTGACTGGATTGCATCGCTACGTGGAATTTACGCAGACAGTCTTTCTTCGGTGACTGCCGTTGCTCGCTGTGGAGACTATGACGTGGGGACTGCTACAACCTCCTTTTCGGTGGATCATCCAGAGATTGCTGTTATTGAAAACGTCACTACCGTCACCAAGTATCGGAGGAGAGGGATAGCTGCAGCGCTTACGGAGACATTGGTGCATCTTGCTTTTGATGCTGGTTGTCGTTTGTGCTTCCTAGGTAACGCTAACCGTTTGGGCAGACAATCCGTATACGAACGAATTGGATTCTCGCGGCTACGATCAAGTTCAATTCTGCGTCGCGCAGCTCAAGGATTTGAGGATTATGAGAAGGACCTTTATGGCACAGGGCAGCAGACTTCGGTTCGGCTGGCACGCTGGGGTGACCTGCCTGGAGTGGCAGCACTGGTGGCCCAGCCACTCGACACTTTTATGGCCGACTATCAGCGTGGTATTGGGAGTATCACGTTTGTTGAGCCAACTCGGTGCGTTTCTGCTTTTACTTCAATCTGGTATGACACGCAGGCTAGAGGCGGTATTATGCGCGTGCTAACTGGTGACACAACAAGCCGTGTACTCGGTTTTGGCACAGTCGCTCCGGGACCGGCGCCGCTGAGGCACTCCGTCGTTGTCATCGACTTAGTCACTCACGATACCTACTCTGAAGATTCTGTCATGCTATTGGCTTCGTTAACTGATGACGGCCATCGGTTGGGTGCTCAGCGAGCTGTGGCGTACTTGGCAGTGCGCGACAGGGTCAAACGAGAGCTGTTCCTATCTAACGGCTATCGGGTGATAGGATCTTTGCCGCAGGAATTAACAATGGGTAGCAACCAAATAGACGTAGATATTTTGGAGTATTCCTATGGCTGAACCATTTATTGGTCCTGACTTTCTACTTCCGACACAAGCGGCACGTCGCCTCTACCACGAGTACGCTGCTGACCAGCCGATTTTTGATTACCACTGCCACCTGCCGGTTCAGGAGATTGCTTCCAATCGAGGATTTTCGACTATTACCGAAATGTGGCTCGGCGGAGATCATTATAAGTGGCGTGCAATGCGAACTCTAGGGATCGACGAGAATTTTATTACTGGCAGAGCTAGTAGTTATGAAAAATTTTTCGCATGGGCAGAGGCGGTGCCGTATACCATAAGGAATCCTCTCTATCACTGGACACATATGGAGTTACGAAATCCATTTGGCGTGCATGATCTGTTGTCTCCTGCTACGGCAGAGTCGATTTATCATGCTTGTAATGAACGGTTGAACGAACCAGATCTTTGTACCCATGGCCTGCTGAAAATGATGAACGTTAAGGTTGTATGTACCACCGATGATCCGGCAGACAGTCTTGAGTACCATGAGATCATCCGGGAGGAAGGGGGACCGTGCACAGTGGTGCCTGGTTTTCGTGCTGACCATGCCCTCGCTGTCGACGATCCATTACGGCTGAACGGATGGTTAACCAAACTCGGGGAACGTGTTGGTCTTGAGATCACCAGCTATAGTGAAATGCTGGCTGCATTAACTGAAAGGCATACAGCATTCCACGTTGCCGGTTGTCGTCTATCCGATCACGGGTTAGAGGATTTGGATGCGGAACCCTATACAGCGGTAGAGGTGGATCGGATTTTTCAAAAGGCGTTGAGTGGGCAGGCAGTGGATCTGCATGAAACGCGCATCTATCGATCGGCTGTGCTTTATGAGCTCGCATGCATGGATGCAGACGCTGGTTGGGTGCAGCAGTTCCATCTGGGAGCCCTGCGAAACACCAACCGACGTGGTTTCGAGGAGCTTGGGCGTGATGTTGGTTACGATTCGATTGGTGATCCGCCGTCAGCTCAGTCTATGGCACGTTTTTTTGACCGGCTGGAGCAATCTGATAAGTTGGCCAAGACTATCATCTACATTCTTGATCCGGCCCAGAATGATTTATTTGCAGCAATGATTGGGAACTTCCAGGGTGATGGGGTCCGCGGTCGCATGCAGTTCGGTACAGCGTGGTGGTACAATGATCAACTCGATGGCATGCGAAGGCAGATGGACGCTTTGTCAAATAGCGGACTGCTTTCTTGTTTTGTTGGGATGGTGACTGATTCTCGCAGTTTTTTGTCTTACCCGAGGCATGACTACTTCCGTCGTCTATTATGCGGAATTATGGGTGATGAGATGGAGCGAGGGTTGTTACCTACTGACTTCAATCTTCTGGGCGGAATCGTCGCTGATATCTGCTACGGTAATGCCCAGCGATACTTTGCAATAGAGATCTGACGTGGCGTTAAGCAAGCGGCTGAGCTGTTATTCAGCAATACACGATACGGGTCTTGTTCCGCTGTACTATGAGCCGGACCCGGATTTGGCGACTCGGCTGGCTGTTGCCTGTATGGAAGGGGGTGCGCAGTTAGTAGAGATAACGGATCGTGGTCCGGGAGCACTCAGGGCCTTCAGCGTGGTCCATGAACAACTGCGCCACTCCCAAATATGGCTTGGGGCAGGTTCGATCATGGATGCTGCGACGGCCGCACAGTACATTGCCGCTGGTGCGAATTTTATTGTTAGCCCTTCACTAGATAAGGCTACTGCGAGACTTTGTAATCGGCGGAAGATTCCTTATCTGCCTGGCTGTATCACCCCGACGGAAATTAGCCAGGCTGAGGAGCTGGGAGTAGAAATCATTAAGGTCTTTCCCGGGACTGTTGGCGGGCCAGAGTTCGTCAGTGCGATCCGCGGGCCGATGCCATGGACAAGTATTTTGCCAACCGGTGGAGTATCGGTAAGTCAGGAAAGCATCGGCGCATGGATCAGAGCGGGCGCCTGTGCGCTTGGTATAGGTAGTGCTCTCTTTCCCGAAACTGATCGACAGCAGAATAATTATGATCGCATTTCCGCTCGCGTTGCCGAAGCATTATCGTTTATCAGGACTGCGCGGGAATAAATGAAATTACACAGAGACGTAACTTCTTCGGTCCAGTCAAGGGGGCAGAGGTTGTCGACCCGAATAGCCATCCGTTACCCGGTGGAAGAAAGCAAGTGTAGGCTCGTCGCTTCTCCAGCAGAGGAATACTTGCTCACCGTCAATGATAGAAGGAAAATCGACCAGGCCTATCTCGAAGTTCCAGTCTTTGAAGAAGCATCCCATGGACTCTAATTCCTTCAAATACTCAAGCAGGGTGTCGCGGTACTGCATTGCTATAGGGTCGTCTTCGAATAAAGTATCGAAGTTAACTGGTTTAATGGAGGAAGATTTAGGGTTTGCGGGGGTTAATTGGCCTTTTTGCGGCGAGATCTTCTGTAGGTAGGACCGTAGATCTTGTCCAGTCTGAAGAATATCAGCAACGATGCGTCTGACCAGTGGTAGCGCATGCGACGCCTCATCTCGAGAAAAATATCGTTGGAATTCCATGTCGTTATGCTCCAGAGCGGTCGGAACCCTGCGGGAGCATCCCAGCGGGGTCAACTACGCTTCCCATGATATTCTAGAATCGTGACGAAAATACGGACGTTTATCTACTCAGAAGCTAAAGACCGCCGGGAGCTGGACGAGATGCTGCGTCGGCTTTCGGGTGCGATAGGAGGCAACGTTGCACTGAGTGCAGAGGTTGCGGGATTTATCGACGACGTTCGTCGAGACCGCGATACTGCCTTGGTAGCGCACATGAAAGCGTTCAGCGATCCAGATTTCGATGCATCAATGATCCGTGTATCGCCCCAGTTGATTCAATTGGCAGTTGACCGTGTTGATTCCGAGCTTCGTAATGCTCTTGAACGTGCGATTAACCATGTTCGGCGTTATCAGGAACACATTGCTCCCCCGCTGTTGCCAGATACCAAGGTTGACGACGCCAGCCTGGGGTTGCGGTTTGAGCCGATTCAATCGGTCGGTTTGTTAGTGCCTGGAGGACGAGCTTCCTATCCGTCAACCCTTCTAATGTTGGCGGTTCCTGCGCAGGTAGCGGGTGTCGAGCGTATTTGCTTAGCAACCCCACCACCTGACCTCGACCGGGGTCTGACTCCGCACGGTCCACAGATCGCTGACGAGGTATTGGCAACAGCATTTCTACTTGATATCGATGAGGTCTATTGCATAGGAGGAAGTCATGCAGCAGCGGCGCTCGCTATGGGCACGCAGACCGTCCAGTCGGTTGACTTCATTGCTGGGCCAGGTAGCGTTTATGTGCAGGAAGCGAAGCGGCAGTTGTTCGGAATCGTAGGGGTAGATGGTCTTTACGGTCCGAGTGAAATAGCAATCCTGGCCGACGGAACAGCCAATCCATCCTGGGTCGCTGCTGATGTTCTGGCGCAGTTAGAGCATGATCCGGGTGCTGCTTTTGTCGTCTCGGAGCACATTGAGGTGTTAGAAGCGGTTCAGGCGCAACTTACCCAGCAACTGAGCGAACGAGGTCGGCAGGATGGGATTCAACGAGGCATAGAAAGGTCTGCAGCATTCGTGCTAGCTGCCAACCGAAACGAGGCTTGTACTATTATGAACCGTCTTGCAGCAGAGCATGCAGTACTAGCTGTCTCTGATCCGCACAAGCTACTTGAAAGCCTAAAGAGCTCCGGTGCATATTTTCTTGGGAGTGCACCAGTTGCCAGCGGCGATTACTATGCTGGGCCGAGCCACTGTTTGCCTACTGGATCAACTGGGCGGTTTTCTTCAGGTTGTAGTGTGTATACGTTCCTGCGCCGTGCTAGCGTAGAGGAGTATCCTCACGGGATGTCACACCAAACGATCCATGATATAGCAACAATTGCGCTGGCAGAGGGCCTAGACGCACACGCGGCTAGCGTTCGCATTAGGGAAGACTCTTAGCTATACGGCTAAAATTTCTTCTGGTCCATAGGCTTGGCCAGTATTTTTGATGCTGCTTGAGTTCCAATAGTCACGGCCCCAAGTTCAGTTTGCAAGGTAATCGCGTCGGCGGCTCGATCCAGCAGTTCAACCGTGACGCTCTTACCGGGATGCAATTTGCTACGGTGTACGAATTGTAGAAACTCTGGATCTTGATCTGTGACACGCTTTATCTGAAGCTCGACCTGTGGCGGTTGCTCTATGAGACTATCAAAGACTGTTTGGTCAACCTGACCTCGGTGGGTCGGTATAGGGTCGCCGTGTGGATCTACTGACGGAAAGTCCAAGAGGGCGTCAATCCGCGATAGAACGAGGTCAGAGATGGCGTGTTCCAGGCTGTCAGCCTCGCCGTGTACCTCAGACCAGTCAAGTCCTACAACCTCAACCAGGAACAGCTCGACGAGTCTGTGGCGCCGAAGTACGTCCAGTGCCAGAGATTCTCCGGAATCAGTTAAGCGACTACCGTTTCGTGGCTCGTAATTGATTAGGCCGAGTCCTGCTAATGTTTTCATCATAGAGGTGGCAGTCCCGGGGGATACGTCCATCGCGTCGGCGATCTGGCCCATCGGCAGGAACTTCTCTGGACGGTCACGGTGGCCCAAGTAGATCGCCTTGACATAGTTCTCGACCGTGCTTGAGTAGACGCTCATGGCTTTGGGTCTGAGGCTCGTGCTGCGCCAGTACTCATTCCGCCATCTACTAGTAGTATCTGGCCAGTGACGTACGCGGATTCATCCGAGGCGAGAAATACTACAGCACCGTCCAAGTCAGACGGCATTCCGAGTCGTTTCAGCGGTATCCGGTCGATAATGTAGTCACGCCATTCAGCGTCTTCGAATAGTACCTCTGTTTGTGCGGTCCGGAACCAGCCGGGAGCTAGGCAGTTAACTGTGATTCCGTGAGAACCTAAAGTGTCGGATAGCGCACGTGACATTTGTAGCACACCGCCACGGCTCGCAACGTAAGGGACGATGGCGCCAAAGCCGAACACGCTGGTGACTGAGCCGATGTTAATTATCCGACCGTAACCATTTTTAATCATTGAAGGAGCAAGTACCTGCGTGACAAAAAAAGCTCCACGTAAATTGGTGTCTAGAACCTTGTTCCAGTCGTCCCATGTGGTTTCTTGGAATGGCTTGCGCACATTGCAGCCGGCATTATTGACTAGAATGTTTACTGCTCCAATTTCTTCCGTTACTGCATGTCCAAAAGCGCGAATACTGGACTCTGATCGAATGTCTAGTGAGTATGCACGTGCCGTGCCACCCGACGAATCGATTTGATCAATAGTCTCGGCGCAGTCACGGGCATCACGTGCGGTAAGCACGAGCGAAGCCCCGGCGCGGGCTAACGCCCTACTCATGAAGTTACCAAGACCACGACTGGCCCCCGTTACTACTGCAGTGCGTCCGCTAAGGTCAAAGGAACTCACGGGAAGTCTCTGATCGTTGCCATCTCAAGGGCTGCTAGTGCAGCCTCGCACCCGCGATTCACCGTTCCTCCTGAACGAGCAATAGCCTGATGTCGGTCGTTGGCACTGACCACACCCAGCAGGATTGGTACGTCAGTGCTAAGTCCGACCTGGGTAATACCCGTCGCTACTGCAGTTCCCACCAGTTCATCGTGGTTTGTTTCTCCCTTCATTATGCATCCTACGCAGATAACGGCACTCACCTTTTCATACCGAGCTAGGTACTTGGCAGCAAATGGCAACTCGAATGAGCCTGGGACCCATAAGATGCGTACATCTCCTGCTTTGACGCCATGCTTGATGAGGGTCGTCAGTGCTCCGTCGACTAGGCGCTGGGTAATATCATAGTTGAATCTGCTAGCCGCAATAGCAAATCGCTGACCTGTGCCTTCTAAAACCACTGGCGGAGGGGGTGTTGCTATTTTCATGAATATAGTTGCGCGACGTGCAACATTGGCAGGGCCATCCGGCGCGCTAGTATCCGAAGTTCTGCTCGTCGCGCCATATAACCGTCGTCATCAAGGACTGGGCAGATAGCGGCGGCTGGAGGTACTCCTGCACGAGAAGCTAGCTCGACTGCTGCCTCAGTGTGTCCCTGGCGCGTGGATAGGCCTCCTGGATGGGCTGCAATGGGAAAGATATGCCCGGGTCTGGCGAAATCTCCAGGTGAGGCATCTGGATCAGCCAAAGCACGTAATGTAATAGCTCGGTCATGCGCGGATTCTCCGCTGGTCGTTCCCTTAGTAGCGTCAATTGAAACGGTAAAGCGTGTACCATGTAGAGCAGTGTTCAACGCTGTCATTGGAGCGAGTTGCAGTTGCTCCGCTCTATCCGGGGTGATTGCTGCACATAACACGCCGCTTGCTTGTCGTAGCATGCGAGTTACTGTTTTTGATGTAATCAGGGCTGCGGCAGCTACAAGGTCACCTTCGTTTTCTCGATCCACGTCGTCAACTAGCAACACCATTTTCCCTCTAGCCATTGCGTCAGTTGCATCTTCAACAGTTGCCATCGTTGGAACTGCTGTGCTGGTCTCAGTGGAGACTGGGTTGTAGGTTGATGTGTCGCGGTTGCCGGCCAATCGTTCAACATACTTGGCGATCATGTCTACTTCTACATTGACTTGATCGCCGACGTGTCGGTCAGTGAGTGCGGTGGCATGGGCAGTGTGAGGAATGATTGAAAATCCAAGCAGATCGTTTTCAAGACTCGCGACCGTGAGGCTTACACCGTCGATTGCGATTGAACCTTCCAGCACAACGTATGGGAGCAAGGTCTTCGGTAGTTGAATTGTGAGCCAGCGTGCAGTTCCAAGATCTTGCCAATGACAGATTGTGGCAGTGTCATTCACGTGGCCTTGCACTAGGTGTCCATCAACCCGGTTTCCGTAGGCTATAGGTCGCTCTAAATTAACACGTCGACCTGCGGAGAAGGATCCGAGGGTGGTCTTTTGTAGAGTCGCGCCAACGCTGTCGATAAGCAGCGAATCGTCTTCAAGAGAAACGACGGTTTGACATACTCCGTCAACCGCGATCGAGGATCCGACTTCGGTGCCGTCGAGTACGGTGCTGGCCCTAATAGATATACGGGCCGCATCAGCATTGGAGTGATGAACCCCGGTGACAACACCGACTTCCTCTATGATACCGCTGAACATCCAGATTCCTGAGGCTGCATTTTATTAGTCTGCCCGACCGTTGAGGCGATCGATCGGTAGCCAGAGATGACTGCCTGATCGTTAATCTGTTGATGGCTGACCCTTTCCAGACGCAGTGCATCGATCAGTTGAGAGATTCTCAGATCACCAACGGACTCAGTTCCGGTGCCGATGATTATCGGCGCCACGACTGCCACTAGCTTGTCAAACAGTCTTAGTCGGATGAATTCCGTATGGAGTGCTGCCCCGCCTTCTACCAGCAGTGAGGTCACGCCAGTTTCCGCTAGGGTAGTTAGTACCTGATCTAGGGAAACCTTGCCGTCTTTCGTGCTACCGACGACAGTGACCCGCGCGCCGGCATGCTCTAGGGCAGTACGCGCGTTTAGATCGTGTCGTTCGGTGGTAAACACTTGCGGCGGCCGCTCACCTGATAGCATACGAGAATTTTTTGGAAGTCGTAGGGTAGAGTCGATCACTATTGGCAACGGCGGACGGTCACGCAGAGGGGTAGCTAATCGCACCGTTAGCTCCGGATCATCGGTCAGAGCCGTCTCGATGCCAACCATAATTGCATCGTGGCATGCCCGGAGCTCATGAACCATCACTCGAGCTTCGTGGTCAGAGATCCAGCGAGAATCGCCCTCGTCGGTGGCGATCCGTCCATCAATGGATTGAGCGACCTTTAAAGTTACAAACGGTGTGCCAGCACGATGGAACTTGAAATGCACGGCATTTAATAGAACGGCCTCGGCTTCTAACACGCCTTCGATTACCTTGATACCGGCATCACGCAACATGCGCACGCCAGCTCCATCAACCTTTGGATGGGGGTCAGAGGTGGCGATTACCACGCACCGCACCCGTTCGTGAATAATTTGTTGTGCGCATGGCGGTGTGTGCTTTTCGACACCAGTCCAGCAGCACGGCTCAAGATTGGTGTACAGGGTTGCACCCTCGGCACCACCGGAAGCCTTAGCTCGGGAAAGAGCTACTGATTCGGCGTGTTCCCCACGGTCGGAAAGGTAGCCTTCTCCGACGACGCTGCCGTCTCTGAGTACGAGGGCAGCAGTCAATGGGTTGGGCGACGTACGCCACTGCCCGTGGCTTGCCAAATCTAGCACCCTGCGCATCATCTGTTCGTGATCAGCCATCGCCTTTGTTTCATCGCGGGGCTCTGGATCAGCGCAGAAGCAGCCGGCGCCCAACTCTCACATGGGACGCACATGGGCCTACGCCCAACCGAACTTCTCCTATCCGGACTTTACCGTCGGCACCGGAATTTCACCGGTTCCTACCCAATACTTACGAATCAGGCTCACGGGCTATCACCGTCGGTCTGGAATAGGCGCCAGTCATGACGCCGCACCATGCCCCGAAGTTCTCTTCTAATGAACAGGCTACCGGCTGGCTACCAACTCTGTCAAACGGACGGGTATCCTCTGCCAAGAGCAACGGTTCATTGAATCACCGGCTGGCAGGTTGGTTACATCGCATCAGATGTAGTTTCTCAAGATCAGCGCAGTGTTCTGCCGTCGGGTGCGGTACCGTAATGGAGAAGTAGTGACTACAATACTGCTCGGCGACCAAATGTGAGAGTCATCGGATCTTCAACGGGCACCGGTCCGCGCATCAAGTAAGGTTCTCCATATTCGACACCGATCAGCGATCCGTAATAACGGTTCCGGCCTTCCCAGGCATCTAGGAAGCTATCCGCTGAGATGGCTGTCTCAGGCTCACCACGCGTTGGGTCATAAAGTTGGGAGCGGTAACATGCGACTGCCTTTCGCTTACGTTGCCAGTGGTCGCTAATGTCTACCACTAGCGAAGGGCGGAATTGGTAACGTGCCATATAGTGAAGGATTGACTCGGGTCGATGTGGGGAACCAATACCAGCGTGCTTCCCAACACCCGCTAACCACCATGCTTCCTGAGATTGAAGACTTGTGTTGGTGTGGTCGGGATGGTGATCTTCCCAGTAAGGTGCGATTATCAGTCGTGGCCGGTGAGCTCGGATTACCTCGATGAGTTTAATTCTATTCTCAATCGTACAGGTCACCGCACCGTCTGGGAGATCGAGGTTTATACGCTCATCCAATCCCAACACGAGCGCGGCTTCAGTAGCCTCCTGGTCTCTCTCAGCTGCAGTGCCCCTTGTACCTGCTTCGCCGTGGGTGAGATCGCATACCCCGATCGATGCGCCAGATGACTTGGCTCGCAACAGCAATCCCGCACAATTCAGCTCGGCATCATCAGGGTGGGCGCAGAACGCCAGAACATCCAATGCCATGACATTGGATCATTCGTGGACGGACGGGGGAGCGCGAGCCAAGTTAGGAGTTTATGGCATAGTCACA